>JBDTLW010000037.1:0-9079 GCA_039934575.1 Parafilimonas sp.
GTCATTAATTCTTCACCTCTGCTCCAAACAAATAATTCATTATTGCGTTTGATGATTTCGCCGCGAATGCCATCCCATTTCCATTCTGCCTGCCAGTTATTTGGCTCGCCTAAATTTTCAGGATTTTCTTCTAATGGATATGCTAAATAAAACGGATAAGGTTTTGAATAATCAATAATGCTTGCATTTTCACTTAGTAAATCATCAAACGAAGCTGTCATTGGATCCCAGTTGCCGCTGATGCGATGTGCAATTACAGATGATTCAAGCTTTACTGTTTTTGCCAATGCATTCACCATTTGCTTTTGGGATACACCAATGCGAAAATTGCCAGTCAATAATTTATTAAAAACAAAACGTTCATCTTTATTCATGCTGCGCCAGCAACCCGTAATGAATTCTTTTTTTACGAATTCATCTTGCTTACCAAGTGACATTAATTTTTCTATATAGAATGATAATGATGATTGCATTTTTTGTTCTGTTGCATCAGGTAATAATAAAGCAATTGTTTCAGCCATATCACCAACTGAACCATAACATTCGCTGAATAACCAACCCGGAATATTTTTTATTTCAATGCACCATTGTGGCAATAAGGATGATTTCACTAAACGCCTTGGTCGCCGTCCGCTGAACAATGCAATCACCCACACTTTATCTTTATCATCAGCTACTGAAAAATAATTTATAAGTGCATCTTGTTTTTCTAATGTTTTTGTTGATGAACCTAATAACGTTACCAGCTCTGAAAACAAAGCCATTCCATCTTTTGCATCTTCGTGCGATGGTTCTTCCATAATTATATGTTCATCATTCACCATCAACTAATTCTTTTTTGTCTTCTGATGTTTCAGCAACTACTTCCTCATCGCCCGTTCCATATTCTGTTTTTACTTCAGCGCTCCAAATTCCCTGCTCATTTAAATAGCGGCTAAATGTAGATTGATAACCATGCGTTACATAAACCTTTTCCGCTTCTGTCGCTTTTATAGCTTGCCATAATCCATCCCAGTCTGCGTGATCGCTTAATACAAAAGCGCCATCAACATTTTTTCTTCTAACGTTACCACGCACCTGCATCCATCCACTGCAAACACCAATGGCATAAGGATTAAATTTTTTAAGCCATGATGAACCTTCTGCACCCGGTGGCGCAATCACTATAGATTCTTTTAATTTTTCTTTTGATGTTTCGGGTGTTACACGTTCTGCATTAATCTTTGGTAAATAAATATTTGCATTGATGATAGCGTTGTGCATATTGTACGTTGCACCATGCATGTAAATGGTTTCATCAAAATCTTCTAATGCTTTTAATACGCGTTGCGCTTTACCTAAACTATATGCAATGATTATGCTTGCTTTATTCAATGCTTTGTTGGCAAGAATCCAGTTGCGCATATTTTCAAAAATTACTTCCTGGTCTTTCCATGTATAAATTGGTAAACCAAAAGTTGATTCAGTTATAAATACATTGCATTTTACCGGCTCAAATTCACCGCTTAATCCATCATTTACAACTTTATAATCACCACTCGCAACCCACACTTCATTATTATATTCAACACGTATTTGTGAAGAGCCAATAATATGTCCTGCTGGATGCAATGAAACTTTTACGCCATTAATTTTTTTTGATTCATTCCATTCTAATGTTTCATAAACGTTATCGCCCAAACGCGCCTGCAGCAAGGGTTTGGTAAGTGTATGGCATAAATAATTTTTGCTTCCAAACTTTGCATGATCGCTGTGTGCATGTGTGATGATTGCATAATCCACTGGCGTCCATGGATCAATATAAAAATTTCCGGTCCGGCAGAAAAGACCTTTATCTGTGAATTCTATTAGCTGCATATATAATCAATGTAAACAAAAATGTTACCGGAATGTTTGCGCACAGAGCAAAGGAGTTAACAGAGAAAAATAATATCTCTATTCCCTTTATTATCTCTGCACGATTCTTCCATTATACAGGTATTATTTCCACTTTCTTTTTCTGTTTCATTTGTGCCGGCAGTGTTTCTAAAATAGTTTGCTTTAAAATATTGATAAGCCTTGTTTTGGTAAATGTTTTTAAAGTAACAAGACTCATCTCACGCACAGGTGCAGGGCTTTTGAAATAACGTAACATATCTTTTTTAGCGCTGCTCATATCATAAATAGCAAGTTCAGGAAGCAATGTTATGCCTCCATTTTTATCAACGAAACGTTTAAGTGTTTCAATACTGCCGGCAGCGTAATCAAAATGTTTTTCTATTGATGCGTCGCGTTGTAAAGCACAAAGATTCATTACCTGGTTGCGCAGGCAATGACCTTCCTCAAGCAACCACATACTGTGTACATCAATATCAGCAGGTAATAAATATTTTTTAGTGAATATTTTTTCTTTACGGGATACATACGCAACAAATTCTTCATTAAATAAAAACATTTCTTTTAATTCAGCAACTTTAAGCGGTGTTGCCATGATACCTGCATCCAATGATCCATTCTTAAGTTGCCGTACAATATTTTCTGTAGTAAGTTCATGTACACTTAATCTTAACTGCGGATATTTTTTTATGAATACCTGCAGGAATTGCGGCAACAGATACGGTGCTGATGTTGGTATAATTCCAATCTTTAAAGTTCCGGAAATAATATTTTTTTCCTGCTGAATAAGCTGTTGCATGATATATGCTTCTGATAATATTTTTTTTGCCTGTTCAATTACAATTTGTCCTGTTTCTGTTGTGATGACAGGATTAGTACGAATAAAAATCTGTACATCCAGTTCATCTTCTAACTTTTGTACCTGCATACTAATAGATGGTTGCGTGATATGACAATGAGCCGCAGCTTTTGCAAAATGTTTCAAGGCATCCAATGCAACAACATATTCTAATTGTACTAACGTCATGATAGATTTAAACTATTGAAGTATAAAATTAATTGATTATAATTATATATTAAATGTCATAAGTTTGTTAGGTCTGAATCATTATAAGCATAACTAATTTTTACATTATATAAAAAAAATTTCAACATGTCAAACGAATCAAACAACAGCAGTAAATGCCCCGTGCATGGTAATATGAATCATAATGTTGGTGGTGGCGGTACAAAAATCAGGGACTGGTGGCCAAACTACTTAAAGCTGAATATCCTGCGCCAACATTCTGACTTATCGAACCCAATGGATGGCGAATTTAATTATGCTGAGGCTTTTAAGAGCCTCGACCTTGAAGCTGTAAAAACAGATTTGCATGCACTGATGACCGATTCGCAGGATTGGTGGCCGGCAGATTTTGGTCACTACGGTGGTTTGTTTATCCGCATGGCCTGGCATAGTGCTGGTACGTATCGTGTTGGTGATGGAAGGGGCGGCGCCAGCGGTGCTACTCAGCGCTTCGCACCACTGAATAGTTGGCCAGATAATGTAAGCCTTGATAAAGCAAGGAGATTGCTTTGGCCTATCAAACAAAAATATGGCAACAAAATATCCTGGGCTGATCTTTTAATTCTTACAGGTAATGTTGCATTGGAATCAATGGGTTTTAAAACATTTGGTTTTGCCGGCGGACGTGAAGATGTTTTTGAACCGCAGGAAGATGTGTATTGGGGCGCTGAAACAACATGGCTTGGTAACGATGAGCGCTATGTTCATGGTTCCAAAGGAGTAACAGAGAATCATGGCGTAGTAGTGTCAGATGAAGAGCCGGGTCGCGCCATTCATTCCCGCAAACTTGAAAATCCCCTTGCTGCATCACACATGGGTTTGATCTATGTAAACCCTGAAGGCCCTGATGGTATTCCTGATCCTCTCGCAGCAGCAAAAGATATTCGCGAAACTTTCAGTCGCATGGCAATGAATGATGAAGAAACAATTGCATTAATAGCGGGTGGTCATAGTTTTGGTAAAACGCATGGCGCTGCATCATCAGAACATGTGGGCAAAGAACCTGAAGCTGCCGGTATGGAACTGCAGGGCTTTGGATGGAGCAATAGTTTTGGCAGCGGCAGCGGTGCTGATACCATTACAAGCGGATTGGAAGTTACCTGGACAAAGACACCTACAAAATGGAGTAATAATTTTTTTGAAAACCTCTTTGGATTTGAATGGGAACTTACCAAAAGTCCGGGCGGCGCACATCAATGGGTAGCAAAAGATGCGGAGAATATAATTCCTGATGCATTTGATTCATCAAAGTTTCATGCACCGACAATGCTTACTACTGATCTTGCTTTAAGACTTGATCCGGCATACGAAAAAATATCAAGACATTTTTTGGAAAACCCGGATGCATTTGCAGATGCTTTTGCACGTGCATGGTTCAAATTAACCCATCGCGATATGGGACCACGAACACGTTATTTAGGTGCTGATGTGCCTGAAGAAATATTGCTTTGGCAAGATCCGATTCCTGAGGTTGATCATCTTTTAATAGATGAGAACGACGTTGCTTCATTAAAAGAAAAAATATTGCAATCAGGATTAAGTGTTTCTGAATTAGTATCTGCCGCATGGGCTTCTGCATCTACTTTTCGCGGATCAGATAAACGTGGCGGCGCTAACGGTGCACGCATTTGTTTAGCTCCTCAAAAGCACTGGAAGGTGAACCATCCTGTTCAATTAAAAAAAGTATTGCACACGCTGCAAAGCATTCAAAAAGAATTTAATGATGCCCAAACAAATGGCAAGAAAGTTTCATTAGCAGATCTGATTGTATTAGCAGGTTGTGCAGGTGTGGAAAAAGCGGCTAAAGATGGAGGACATGCTATCACGGTTCCCTTTGCACCAGGACGCATGGATGCCACACAAGAGCAAACAGATGTTGAGTCTGTTGCATTATTAGAAACTCCTGCTGATGGCTTCCGCAATTATCGCAAATCAACATCACCTGTATCTACCGAAGAATTGTTGATTGACAAAGCCCAGTTACTTACTTTAACAGCGCCTGAGTTGACGGTATTGATTGGTGGCATGCGTGTGTTAAACACTAATTTCGATGGCGCTAAACATGGTGTTTTCACACAACATCCGGGGCAACTTACCAATGATTTTTTTGTGAATTTGCTTGATATGAATACATCATGGAAAGCTATGTCTGATGATAATGAATTGTATTTGGGAAGTGATCGCGCTACAGGTCAGCCAAGATGGACCGGCACCCGTGCTGATCTTGTGTTTGGTTCTAATGCGGAATTAAGAGCCATTGCAGAAGTGTACGGCAGCGCAGACGCACAAGATAAATTTGTGAACGACTTTGTTGCAGCCTGGAATAAAGTAATGAACCTGGATAGATTTGATTTAGTTTAATTGAAGATAAAATGAAGAATAGAAAAGGCAGCTCTAAATTAGCTGCCTTTTCTATAAAGTTACTGTTCGATTCTAATTTCATACACCTGTATAATTCTGCGGCGTAATTGCCTTCAATTCTTTTTTAATCGAAGCACTTACTTTCAATCCATCAATAAATTTATGTATTAACTTTTTATCAATTGTTGCATTGCCGCGAGTTAAAGCTTTCAATGCTTCATAAGGCTTTGGATAATTTTCTCTTCTTAAAATTGTTTGAATAGCTTCTGCAACAACAGCCCAATTTTTTTCGAGGTCTTCATTCAGTTTTGCTTCATTCAAAATAATTTTTGATAATCCTTTTTCAATTGAATTGAATGAAATAAATGTATGAGCAACCGGCACACCAATATTTCTGAGAACAGTAGAATCAGTAAGGTCTCTTTGCAGACGACTGATGGGGAGCTTTGCAGAAAAATGTTCAAGCAATGCATTTGCCACACCAAGATTTCCTTCGGCATTTTCAAAATCAATTGGGTTTACTTTATGCGGCATTGCTGACGAACCAACTTCACCTTCTTTTATTTTTTGTTTAAAGTAATCCATACTTATATACATCCACATATCACGACATAAATCAATCAAAATATTATTGATGCGTTTGATGGCATCAAAGTGTGCAGCGAGATAATCATAGTGTTCAATCTGGGTAGTGTATTGCAAACGTTGCAAGCCAAGCCTGTCAATAAATTCATTACCAAATTTCTTCCAGTCTTTTTTTGGAAATGCAATTTGATGTGCATTAAAATTTCCGGTTGCGCCGCCAAATTTTGCAACAAAAGGAATTGCTGAAAACAACTTTACCTGGTTATCTAATCTTTCAACATATACCATTAATTCTTTGCCAAGTTTTGTTGGCGTTGCCGGTTGACCATGTGTATGTGCTAACATAGAAATATCTTTCCATGCAGCAGCAAGCTCTTTTAATTTTTTTTGAAGATTGATAACAGCAGGCAGGTATTCATTTTCTATACAATCTTTCCAGCTTAATGGGATGGCGGTGTTATTTATGTCTTGCGATGTAAGACCAAAATGTATCCATTCTTTTTCTGCAGCCACATTTGCTTTTTCCATTTCCTCTTTCAAAAAATATTCAACAGCTTTTACATCATGATTTGTTACAGCTTCAATTTTTTTTATTTGTTCTGCATCTTTCAAACTAAATATTTCTGTAAGTTGGGTAATCGCTTGTTTTGTTTTAGCTGAGAGTTTAAAAAACTTTTTATCAGCCAAAAAAATAAAATATTCCACTTCCACTTTTACGCGATATTTTATTAAAGCATATTCAGAAAAATATTCATCAAGATGCGCAACCTGGTTGCGGTAGTGACCGTCAACCGGAGAAATAGCAGTAAGATTATTCAGTTCCATAGTTTATAGTTCATAAGTGATAGTTGTATGGCTCATTTCAATGGTTTTACTATGAACCATTTGCTATGAACTATCAACTATTCCTTTTCTTTGCAGGCAAAATTAATTTAAACAATTGAAGAAGATTAAAGTTGGTGCGGTAAGTTATCTAAATACTAAACCTTTATTATACGGAATTGAACATTCTGAAGAATTGATGCAGCAAATTGAACTGATTACAGATTATCCTTCTAAAATAGCGAAGCAATTGCTTGATGGGGATATTGATATTGGGCTTGTGCCGGTGGCAATCATTCCGCAAATGCAGGAGTATTATATTGTTTCTGATTATTGTATTGGTGCAGAAAATAATGTAGCGTCTGTATGTTTGTTCAGTGATGTTGCATTGAATGAAGCTGAAAAGATTCTACTCGATTATCAAAGCAAAACTTCTGTTGCTTTGTGCAAAGTGCTGCTGAAAAATCATTGGAAAAAGAATATTGTTTTGGAAGATGCCAAGCAGGATTTTACAGAAGATATTAAAGGAAAAGTTGCCGGTGTTTTAATTGGCGATCGTGCTTTGCAGCAAAGAAAAAAATCGAAATATATTTATGATCTTGCCGATGAATGGAAAGCTATGACAGGCTTGCCTTTTGTTTTTGCCGCATGGATTTCAAACAAAAAATTACCGAACGATTTTATACAATTGTTTAATCAGAAAAATTCGGAGGGAGTAAATAATATTGATGCAGTATTGAAAGAAAATGAATGCAGTTATTATGATCTGCAGACCTATTACACAAAAAATATTTCATATACACTTACTGCTGAAAAATTAAAAGGCATGAATTTGTTTTTAGAATTAATGCAGCAACTCTGAATAGTGCGTTTTATTTTTGAAATAATAACCGGCTATGCTTTTGAAAAAGCTCATGTTTCTATTTTGTATAATGTACTGTGTGCAAACCTCTGCACAAAATAAATATTTACCTGATAGTTTAGGACAGCTTGTACTTGCTGCAAGGTTTCACTCAGGATTTATTTTTGCGCACAATATTTATGTGCAGAATACAAAAGGGTTGCATCCAAATGGTTTTGAATTTGAGTATTCCCGTCTGCGCAGCGATTCTGCAGAAATAGCTAAGTTTAAATGTTACCCGCGTTCAGGGTTCAGTTTTACGTATGTTGATTTTAACTCAGACTTGCTTGGAAGATCTTATTCTGCTGCTTATTTTCTTGAGCCTAATTATCGGCTTAGCAATAAATTAAAAATGAATCTTAGAGCATCTGCAGGTTTATCTTATCTCACCAACCCTTTTGATGCTGTAAAGAATCCTGAAAACCAAAGCTACAGCGGGCATGTAAATATCTTTTTGCAATTAGGTTTAGGGTTGGTATATCCTTTAAGCAATCATGTTTCAGTGTATGCAATGGGTAATTTTTTTCATAATTCAAACGGAGGGTTTACACTGCCAAATTCAGGTGTTAATTATATAAACGCATCAATAGGTTTGCAGTATTATACTCATTCAACAAGACTTCCGGTTTATAATAAAGTAAGAGATATATCGTGGAAACATCAGCCTGTTCACATTGATGTTTCTTTCTATTATTCGCCTAAAGGAGGTTATAAAGGAACTGCCATGAATTATACTCCAACACGAAAATTTGTGTTGGGTACTTCATTGCAATTTTCAAAACAAGTGAGCACGATTGATGCAATAACAGGTGCTACAGAGATTTATTATGATGATGGTTTGCGCAGCATAAAACATATTTTCAGACAAGACTCTTCTTCAAATATTTTGGCGGGTGTATTAGTGGGGCACCAGTTTTTATTGAACCGTTTTACATTCAGTCAGGAATTAGGCGTATATGTTTTTAAGCAAACTAAAAAGTATAATGAAACGTATCAGGATTTATTTCATACGCTTTATGAACGCTGGGGAATAAGTTATAACATCAGAAAAAGATGGTCTGTTGGTATTAGTCTTTTGGCGCATGCACAAATTGCAGATTTTATTGATGGCAGAGGAATTTACAGGTTTAAATAAAATGATTGCAAAATATAATTAGCATATCTTTTTTGAATTTTAAGATTTGCATTTTGTAATTTTATACAATGCCTTTTGCAATAAGTATATATGGTTTTGGATTCCTCGCTTTGCTGGGCATAGTTGGTTTTGTAAATGTGATGAGGAAAATATTTTCTAATCACAACGTACATTAAATTCTAAACAAATCTGCTGCAATTCCATCAGCAAATAATTTCCCTTTATCTGTAAGAATTAATGAATTATTTTTTTGTTTCATTAAATTTTGCTGAATAAATTTTTGTGCATCCTTAATAATGTTTGAAATAATTTTTTTATTAGATAATTTTTCTAA
>JBDTLW010000038.1:0-8983 GCA_039934575.1 Parafilimonas sp.
ACAGGGTTTAGCCAACGAAAGAAGATTTAAAAGAATGGATATTATATTTAATGATATAAAGCCGATACCAGGTTATGGATATGGTTTTGGTTACAGGCATGGTTCAGGTTATTATGATAATGACAACAGACCTTTTTATAAAAAAATGTTTGGTATTGGTAAGCATAAAAAAACAAGAGCAATTTAATATTACGGTTTACTGATAATAATTTGTGCCATAAGATTGCGAAACCTGCAGCTTATGGCACAATCGTTATAAGAACTTCCGTTTGAGTGTATGGTTAAAAAAAGACAGGTTATACAATCAGGTGCATGGCAAATGCTCAACGTAAGCGTGAAAGTATTTTCGCAGTTTGCTTACTATGGTGTAATGGCGCGCATATTATCAAAATCTGAGCTGGGTATTTTTGCCTTACTTAATTCATTTATGAATTTTGGAAACATGCTGGGTGATGGAGGCATGGGCGATGCTTTGCTGCAGCGAAAGGATATTGATAAGCAGCATATAAATGCAGCCTTTTATTCAAGCATCTTGCTTGCTGTTATTATTTATGGGGGAGTGTATTTTCTTGCACCCTGGGCAGGAGATTTTTATAATGAGCCTGCACTTGGCTCTTCGCTGCGCATATTCAGCGTCATCTTTTTATTTGCGGCCATGTATTCTGCTTCTTTTGCACAGTTGCAAAGAAAATTTGCTTTCAAAAAAATATTTATAGCAGATGGAGTAATGCTGCTGTTATCAAATATATTGGGTATCATATTGGCGTTTTATAAATATGGGTTTATGTCGCTTGTGTATTCACAGATATTTTATTTTGGTTCAGAAATGTTACTGCTTTTATATTTTCAGCCTATTCCATTAAAACTGGGCTTTTCAAAAAAACACTGGAATGATTTAATTGGATATGGTACAGGTTTAACCTTTATACGTTTGAATACATACATCGTAAATTTTGGTATTATACTCGAAGTAGGAAAACTTGTATCGTCTGCTGTATTAGGCGTTTTCGACAGAAGCTTTCGCATTATGAATATACCCCAGCGATTTTTGTATGATATGGTGCAGCGCGTAATGATGCCGGCAATGGTAAAAAAGAACGATGGGCAAAAAGGCACATTCAATGTTTTCTCCAAAACACTTTCACTCATTAATACAGGATTAATACCGCTTACTTTATTTCTTATCTTATTCAGCAAACCAATTGTATTAATCCTTCTTGGAAAGAAATGGCTGGAAGCAGTTCCGCTATTGCAAATATTTTTCCTTAATCTTCCATTACGAACCACAGCAAGTTTGGGCGATACATTGATGAGGGTGCACGGTTATATAAAACTTAATCTGATAAGAAAAATTCAGAATTCTTTTATCATAATTGCGCTGATTTATATTGGTTATATAACAAGAGATTTTTTTGTTGCACATTCAGTGCCAACAGGAAAAGATAATATCCCGCAATTGTACGGCATTGCATGGGGTATCTTTATTTCTACAGCCATTTCTTATTTAATGATGATTGCTATTGTTAGAAAGCGCATATTTCCTGCAGACTGGAAAAAACTTTTATTTAAACCATATTACAATGGGATGATATTATCAATATGCGGTGTGTTGCCCTGCTTACTTGTTTATTACGGATTACATTATTTTATTAAAGATGAAATTATTGCCTTTGCTTTTTTATGTGCAGCAGCAGCAGCAACAGGAGTGTATCTTTTTATTAAAAAACCGAAGTTGCTTGGAAGCGATATTGCTTATATTCAACCTGATTTTTTACAAATGTTTAAAAAGAAAAAAAAGAAAAAAAAATTGGCAGTGGCAGCAATTTCGCCTGATAACACAGGTAAGGCAGATCAATAAGTTTGAATTGCGTTTAGTAAAGTTTTAAATAATTTTGAACTGATAAAGTAGAGAAATATGTATCATCCGTTCTCAAATAAGTTATCCGAACCAGATACTTCTTTTGTAAAAGTTAGCGATATTACTTTTGCTGTGATCATGTGCATGATAAGCGGTCTATTGTATTATTGCCTCAAAGAATCTACTTCAATGCCGCTTGTAATGTTAGCAATACCATTATGTCTTTACGACCGGTCATTCGTCTTTCCTATGTTGCTTACCATTGCACTTTGCCAGGGAGCTTTTGAAGCGGCAGAAGTAACGCAGAGCAGCGCCACACAGGATACTGACTTTTCAGAAACGCTTATTCTTGCTGCAGTTTCACCTATGCTTTTTTGGGATCTTACGCGGGATAAAATAAGCAGGGTAATACCGTACAGGTTCGTTATTTTCTATGTAATATTTATCTTCTTTGTTATACAGGGCGTGATTATTTATTACCAGTATCCCGTCAATTACCAGATGCTTATTTTTATTCATGCCAAATGGTCTCCTGTCTTGCACTCTATAATGAAGACCATTAAAATTATATTTTACATTTTTTATTTGCGTGTACTAATAAATTATCCGGTAGAAAAAAATCTTAAAACACTTGAAACTACCAGGCGTTTTGTTCCATTTATTCTTATTGTGCTTGCGGTAAATCTTTTAATTAATGGGCGTGCGCAAAGCGGTGCCGGCTACAGCGATACACTGCAGCTCGGCGACACACATCATGGAAACTTTACAGCCCAACTCTGTGCCTTATCTATATATTGCTATATCACTTTTTTTATGCGCAAAGTCAGCTTGTTTACAAAAGGGTTTGCGTTGGCTGGTATTGCTGCTGTTGGTGTATGTATTATGCAAATGGGCTCAAGAAATGGTTTGCTGTCTTTTGCCTTGGTTTGCCTTGTAGGGTTCATACTCAATATGCAACGCAAAACCTGGAGTTTCATATTTATATGGACTATGTTGGCAGTTATAGCTACAGCAATTACTGTTGTAATATCATTGAACTCTCCCACCATACAAAGGGCTATTTATATGACAGAACAAGGCGGTGGCGATCGTGTTTATTACTGGGAAGCTGGTGCAAAAGCATTACAAAAACATCCCCTTTTTGGTATGGGTGGAGATGAATCTGCATCACAGGCTACTGTGGCAACTTATGCGCCTGCAGGCACACAGGATAAGATCATGCATAATACGTATCTTGAAATAGCTGTTGAGTATGGCCTTGTTGCGCTTGTATTTTATTTAACCTTCTTATTTTTTGCATTAAAATGGGGACTCAGACTTTGGAAATATGCTTTGGATAAAGGGAATTTATTAATTGCTGCACCGCCAATAAGCTATTTTATATTAATGGTTGCCGCATGTTTTGTAAGCGATGTATGGGATACTTCAATTTGGTATAATTTAAGCATGGTATTCGCCTTAACTATACAATTAATTTATTATTATTATATAAATAAGAAAAAGGTAAACACAAAAATATCCGTTGGGCAAGCCTTATCATTGCAATAAATACCGGGTTTATTTTTTTTGAACTTTTTGCTTTCCACCATTTCTCCACACCGGTAAAGTCAATAATTTTTCCCTTTACAATTATGATTATGTTCGCATAGAGAGATGTGAGGATATATACAACTAAACCACATTGCTACGTTTATAAATTATCTCCTGATAATTAAATTGAAGTCCATGAAATTAAAGCAGCTTGAAATAAAAGGTTTTAAAAGTTTTGCTGATAAAACCATATTGAATTTTGATGAAGGTATTACCGGAATCATCGGTCCTAATGGTTGCGGCAAAAGCAATATTATTGATTCAATACGCTGGGTAATCGGCGAGCAGAAAATATCGCAGTTGCGCAGTGAGAATTTAGAAGCGCTTGTATTCAATGGCTCTAAAACCCGCTCTGCAAGCGGGCTTGCAGAGGTTAGCCTTACTTTCGAGAACACAAAAAATCTTTTACCAACAGAATTTAATGAAGTTACTGTAACCCGGCGTTTTTTTAAGAACGGCGAAAGCGAATATCGTTTGAATGATGTTTCCTGTCGTTTAAAAGACATACACAATCTTTTTCTTGATACGGGTATAAGCAATGATAGTTATGCCATCATTGAATTGGGAATGGTGGATGATATTATTAAGGATAAAGAAAACAGCCGCCGCAGAATGCTTGAGCAGGCTGCAGGCATCACAATTTATAAAACAAGAAAAAAGGAAGCAAAGCTAAAACTCGATGCAACAGAAAATGATCTCAATCGTATTGAAGACCTTTTATTTGAAATACAAAACCAGTTAAAGGTTGTAGAAAGCCAGGCAAAAAAAGCAGAGAAATATCATGAAATAAAAAAAGAATATAAACTGGTTTCTGTTGAATTGGCAAAAGCTGCATTGGAAGGATTCAATCTTACATATAAAGATCTGAATAAACAACACGAAGAAGAAACAGATAAAAAGCATGCGCTGGAAGCTGAAATTGCAACAGGCGAAGCGAACTTAGAAAAGGACAGAACAGAATTTATTACACAGGAAAAAGCGTTGCAGGAACAGCAACATAATTTTAATGAGCTCGTGCAAAAGTTGCGCACAAAAGAAAATGAAAAAAGCCTTGCATCCCAAAGTCTGCATTTTTTAAAAGAAAAAAATGCATCGCTGAAAGAATTTTTAGTGAGGGCTAATGACCAGTTAAAAAATATTGAAGACTCAATTCAATATACGCAACTGCAGCATCAGAAAGAAGATGAAGCTTTGCAACAACTGAAAGAAAAACTTGAAACAGCGCTTACGGAAACAGAAACCAAACGTGTTTTGCTTGATGAAAAACGCTCCTCAACAGATAAGGTGCGCAGCACACATTTGCAAACACAACGCCGCCAGTTTGATGCTGAAAAGAAAGTGGCTGTTGCGGAAACATCGGTACATAATTTACAAAGAAGTTTGACGCAGGTTGAACAGGAACAGCAAAATCGCGCAGGACAAATAAAACAACTTGAAGAAGAAGTTGCAGCAAAATCAACAGCGCTTGATGAAAAACAACAATCACTTAAACAATTAAAAGAGCAGCATGAATTAACAAGACAACAAATATTACAATCGCAAAGTGAACTGGAAGTGCTGCGCGCAAAACTTACTGAAGAGAACAGGAAGTTTGATGCAAAACGCAACGAGCATGATCTTTTAAAAAGCCTTGTTGATTCAATGGAAGGTTATCCTGAAAGCGTAAAATTTTTGCATAAAAATGCTGAGTGGAATACACAGGCGCCCATTCTTTCTGATATTATTTATGTGCAGGAAGAATACAGAACGGCACTCGAAAATGTATTAACGCCGTATCTTAATTATTACATCGTAAATAATCTTGAAGAAGGTTTACATGCCGTTGATCTTTTGGATAAAAGCAAAAAAGGGAAAGCCAATTTTTTATTGCTTGATAAAATTGCAGGCATTGATGCAGAAACACATCAGCCGCAACATACCATAAAAGCTTTGGATGTAATTGAAGTGGATGAACAGTATAAGAAACTTGCTGAATATTTATTAGGCAATGTTTTTATTGCTGAAAATGACGAAGCCTTAAATAATCCTGCATTTAGCGGGATTGTATTAGAACGTTCAGGTAAATATGTAAAAGGAAAATACACATTAAGCGGCGGAAGTGTTGGATTGTTTGAAGGCAAAAGAATTGGTCGTGCAAAAAATTTAGAAAAGCTGCGTGCTGAAATTCTTGCACAGGAAAAAATTGTAACAGAACTAAAAGCAACCATTCAGCAAAAGCATAACCAGGTAATTGGTTATAATGAACAACTGAAAGAAAATTTAATTCGTCAAACAGAAACGGAGATCAATCAGCTTACAAATAATCTTTTTGCTGCGCGCAACAAAATGGAAAACCTGCAAAGCATGCAACAGAACGCTGCCAAACAAATGCAGGATATGCAAACACGACTGCACCAGGAACAGGAAATCATCGCTGCATTACATATTGAATTCACAACGCTTAATGATGAATTGAGTGCAACAACTGCGGCAATAAAAGAAGCGGAAGAAGCATATACAACTGCGGAAAAGGATTATAGTGCAGCATCGGGAAATTTTAATGAGATCAATCTTTCTTTTACACGCATGCAAAGCAAGTTAGCAGGGCTGCAGCAGGAAGTTAATTTCAAACAAACGCAGTTAAAAGATCTGCATACACAAATAGAACAGAATAAAACACAGTCAGCAGAAGTTACTACGCAAATTGCTGGCAGCGTGCAAACATTCACGGAAACAGAAAAAGCGCTGCATGATCTTTTACATACAAAAGAATCTGAAGAGAAAAAATTAAACGAAGCAGATGCGGCTTATTATAATCACCGCAATGCATTGCAGGAAAAAGAAACTGAGCTTCGTCATAAAACAAAAAGCCGTGAAATAATTGATCAGCTTCTTATCGAAATAAAAGATAAGCTGAATGAATTAAAATTAAATCTTGCCGGTATGCGTGAGCGCCTGCACGTAGAATTTAAAATTGAGCTTGATGATATCCTGGATGAGCCACGTGCATCAGAAACATCAACAGAAGACTTACAGGCATCAGCAGATCGTATGCGCAAACGCCTTGATAATATTGGTGAAGTAAACCCAACAGCAGTTGAAGCGTTTGTTGAAATGAAGAAACGCTACGAGTTTATTGTTGAGCAAAAAAATGATCTTACCGAAGCGAAAGAAAGTTTACTGCAAACCATTGAAGAAGTGGAAGCAACCGCAAACCAGCAGTTCCTCGATACGTTTAATAAAGTGCGTGAGAATTTTCAAAAAGTATTTAAAGCTTTGTTTACGGAAGATGATACTGCTGATCTCGTGCTTGATAATCCAAACAATCTTGCAGAAACCGGTATTGATGTAATTGCAAAACCTAAAGGCAAAAAACCATCCAGCATTACACAACTTAGCGGCGGCGAAAAAACACTCACAGCAACAGCGCTGCTCTTTGCCATTTATCTTATTAAGCCTGCGCCGTTCTGCATACTTGATGAAGTTGATGCACCGCTTGATGATGCCAACGTGGGCAAGTTCACAAACATGATACAACAGTTCAGCGACAACTCGCAGTTCATTATTGTAACACACAACAAAACCACCATGAGCACAGTTGATGTGATCTATGGTGTAACCATGCAGGAACCTGGCGTAAGTAAATTAGTACCTGTTGACTTCAGGAGTTTGAATTAGTATGTGGGTTGGGAAATATAAACTTCACTGCATTAGCAGAATTGTACATTATTGATAAAACATTATATCTTATCTGAAAGGTTTTATTGATTGACTTAGCTTTTAGGTTGGCACCAAACTGCTTAAATTTGCTTGCTTCGTAAAAGTAATTTTTGTAATGAATAAAAAGCTGCAGCAATTAGCGCAATCTTTAGAAGGTGAATTTTATTTTGATGATAAGATGCGCATACTTTATGCAACAGATGCATCGGCATATCGTGAAATGCCTTTAGCTGTTGCCATTCCCAAAACAAAAGAGGATATAAAAAAACTGATCGCATTTGCAGATGCAGAAAAAACTTCGTTGATACCAAGAGCTGCAGGTACATCACTTGCGGGACAGGTTGTTGGTAATGGAATTATTGTAGATATATCAAAATATTTTACAACAATACTTGAGCTGAATGCTGATGAAAAATGGGTGCGTGTGCAGCCCGGCGTTATTCGTGATGAACTGAATATGTTTTTAAAACCGCATGGTTTAATGTTTGGTCCGGAAACATCTACAGCCAACCGTGCAATGATGGGCGGCATGGTGGGTAATAATTCCTGCGGCTCCAATTCAATTGTGTACAGAAGTACGCGTGAACATTTGCTTGAAGTAAAAGCAATATTAAGCGATGGAAGCGAAGCAGAATTTAAAGCGTTGAATATTGATGAATTTCATACGAAGTGTGAAGGTGAAACGCTCGAAGCAAATATCTATAAAACCATTCGCAGCTTATTAAGCAATTATGAAAATCAGCAGGAAATAAAAAAAGAATTTCCAAAGAAAACTGTTGAAAGAAGAAACACCGGTTATGCTGTTGATGTATTGCTTGACACAGCGCCATTCACGGCAGGTGAAAAAGATTTTAATTTTTGCAAATTGATTGCGGGCTCAGAAGGAACGCTTGCATTTCTCACAGAAATAAAATTGAATATTGTTCCGCTTCCGCCAAAAGAAACCGGGTTGCTTTGTGTTCATTTTAATAATGTTGATGAATCGCTTCGTGCAAATCTCATCGCATTAAAATATCATGCTACAGCAAGTGAACTGATAGACCATTATATTCTTGAATGCACAAAAGATAATATTGAGCAAAGTAAGAATCGGTTTTTTGTACAAGGCGATCCCGGAGCAATACTCGTTATTGAATTCAAGAAAGAAACCCGTGAAGAAATTACAGCCATTGCAAACCAGGCTGAGGAAGAAATGCGTGCTGCAGGTTTAGGATATTATTTCCCTTTGTTGTTTGGTGAAGACACTAAAAAAATATGGAGTTTGCGTAAAGCAGGCTTGGGCTTATTAGGCAACATGCCCGGCGATAATAAAGCAGTACCTGTAATTGAAGATACGGCTGTTGATGTAAATGATCTTCCGGATTATATACGAGAGTTTAATATCATTCTAAAAAAGTATGATTTGTATGCGGTGCATTATGCACATGCAGGCAGCGGTGAAATACATCTGCGCCCCATCATCAATTTAAAAACGGAAGAAGGCAATGCTTTGTTTAGAAAGATTGCAGAAGAAATTGCTGTGCTTGTAAAAAAATATCAGGGCTCTTTAAGCGGTGAACATGGAGATGGAAGATTGCGTGGTGAGTTTATCAGGCAAATGATCGGTGAAAAAAATTATTTGCTCTTAAAAGAAATCAAACACAGTTGGGATCCTGAAAATATTTTTAACCCGCGCAAAATTGTTGATACCGTTTCTATGAACACGATGCTGCGTTATACACCGGGACAGCACACACCAAAATTTAATACAGTATTCAGATATTATAACCAGGATGTATTGCAACATGCAGAGCAATGTAATGGCAGCGGTGATTGCAGAAAAACGCATTTATCAGG
>JBDTLW010000039.1:0-8969 GCA_039934575.1 Parafilimonas sp.
CTGTCAATCTTCATAAGCTTTGCAGCTTTGCTTTTATTAAAGTTTACCTGTTTTAATGCTGCAAGAATTGTTTCATATTCTGCATCAATACTCGCTGATTTTAAATCAAGATTTCCTGCTCTCGATGTTTGCTCATGCGGTGATGGCGTTACTTCTTCTGTATTGTTTTTTTTCAAAGTTTGCACAGGTATCAGCTCATTTAATTTTTCGTAGTTTGTTATTTCAAACGGAAGGCTTTTTAATTCAACCATATTTCCATCACATAATAATACCGAACGCTTTACAACGTTTCTTAACTCTCTTAAATTACCATACCATACATAATTATTAAAGGCATTTATAACATCATCTGAAAATCCTTTTACAGATTTTTCAAGTTCTTTATTGGTTACACGCAGAAAGAAATTTGCAAAGTGCATTATATCTTCCCGTCTTTCGCGCAATGGAGGAATTTCTATGCTGAATTCATTAAAGCGATGATACAGATCTTCTCTGAATTTACCTGCCTGTGTTGCAGCCCACAACTTTTCATTACTGGCCACAAGTATTCTTACATCAAGCTCAATATCTTTTGTGCCACCTACGCGCCGCATTTTTCTTTCCTGCACTACTCTTAATAATGAAACCTGTACTTCATAAGAAAGGTTAGCTACTTCATCTAAAAAAATTGTTCCACCATTAGCCATTTCAAAGCTTCCAATTTTTTGATTTAATGCGCCTGTGAACGAACCTTTTTCGTGACCAAATAATTCACTGGCTGCAAGGTCTTTGCTCAATGCACCGCAATCAATTGCTACAAAAGGTTCTTTAGCACGTTTACTGTGCCGGTGAATTTCGTTGGCAATTGATTCTTTACCGCTGCCTGTTTCTCCGTAAATAATTACACTGTAGTTTGTAGGCGCAACTAATTTAACCTGCTTTAATATTTGCTGAAAAGACTGGCTTGGGCCAACAACATAATCATCGTGCATTTCAAACTCAACATCAGCATTATCCCTGCTATCAGTTTCATAGGTTTTGTTAACCTGTGGTTGTGCATCAGGTTGTCTTTTTATAACCTCACCCTTGGCAAGCGCCTGCTTTATTGTTGCCAGAATTTCATCAGGGAAAAGTGGCTTGGTTATATAATCATAAGCCCCATGACGCATTATTTCTACTGCACTGCGCACATCGCTATAACCAGTAATAATTAAAAATGGTAACGATGGATTTGTTGTTTTCATTTTTTGCAGTATCTCCATACCACCTATATCTTCAAGTCTTAAATCGCACAAAACTATATCGGGTGCATTTTCTGCATACCAGGCTAGCGCTTTTTTACCGCTTGTAAAATCAATTACTTCAAAATTATTTCTCTCTAAAAATTTTCTCAGCAGAAGGCACATATCTCTGTCATCATCTATTACTAATACTTTAGTTTTAGTCATGAAAAATTTTCATTTGTTAGTGTTATAAAATATGTTTCATTAATCTGTATGCTATCATGGTGCAACTACAAGACCAAATTCAATATCAGCGTGTTTACAAGTTCTGGCATACATTATAAATTTATTTCAAACTGAAATGTAGAACATTATCTACGAATAAGTTTTACTCTTTATTTTTAAAAATGTTTAAACCGTATTTGCCAAATTTTAGATTTGTTTTTTAATATTTTTTCTGATGTAACCTTACCATCTTTTATTATCAACTTTTTATCTGAGAGTATTTGAAAATACTGTAAGGCAAAGCCTCTACCTTACTTTATGAAATACAGTCTATTATATTTTCATAATCATATATTACACATCAATATAATCAGTAAATAACTTAGGCATATTTTTTATTGCATAGTATTCCTATGAGTTTAAAAAAAGTTTTGATCATAGATGATGAAATAGACCTGTGCATATTGCTGAAAAACTTTTTTACCAAGCGGCATTATGAGGTTGTTGCAACACATAAGCTATCTGATGGTTTAAGAGAAGCATTGGATTTTTCTCCCGATCTTATTTTTCTCGATAATAATCTGCCTGATTCGCAAGGATGGACCAAGGCTGAATGGTTTTTGGAAACAATGCCAAAAGTAGAAATATTTTTAATAAGCGCTTATAAGACTATGCCATCACTGCCTGATGATCCCCGGCTTACCATAATTGAAAAACCTCTCTCACTTAAAGCTATAGAAAAACTTTTATCTGAAAAGACTATCTCTTGATCTTATTTACTCTTAAAAATAGAGAGCAGTGATTGAAATATCAGCTATAAATTTATCGCACAATGAATTTGTTGAAATCACTAATGATTATGCAAGTACTGCAAAAGCTGCAAAACTTATTTATGTAAGCGATAAAGAGCAGGGAATTATTCGTCTTAAAAAAGGCAAAGGCTTTTCTTATGTATTTAAAAACGATTTATTAAAAGATAAAAAACAATTAGAGCGCATAAAAAAACTTGTGCTGCCGCCGGCATGGAAAGATGTATGGATCTGTTATTACGATAGCGGGCATTTGCAGGCAACAGGTTACGATACTAAAAACCGAAAGCAATACCGCTATCATGCTTTATGGAATGCGCTGCGCAACGAAACAAAATTTCATCATTTATATGAATTTGGAAAAGCCCTGCCGCAATTGCGCCTGAAGGTGGAAGAAGATATGCAGCTTAAAGAATTGTGTGAAAGAAAAGTGCTGGCAACAGTTATAAGCCTGATGGAAAGAACTTACATACGCGTGGGAAATGCGGAATATGAGAAAACAAATAATTCTTTTGGATTAACGACGCTTAAAGACAAGCATGTAAAAATTAACGGCAGTAAAATAACTTTTGCTTTTAAAGGCAAACGCGGTATATCGCACAATATCTCTTTAAAAAATAAGCAGCTTGCAAAAGTGGTGAAAGATTGCAGGGATATTCCGGGCAAAGAACTTTTTCAATATTATACAGAAAATGGTGAGCGCAGCAGCATTGATTCCAGCATGCTGAATAGTTATATTAAAGAAGTTACAGGCTCAGATTTTACTGCAAAAGATTTCAGAACATGGGCAGGCTCAGTGCACATGTTGCGCTGCTTAAACGTTTTGGAAAAACCAGATACTGATACAAAACGAAAATCAAATATTGTAACTGCACTTAACGAGGTAAGCGTAAAACTTGGCAACACAAGAACTGTTTGCAAAAAATATTATGTGCATCCGGGTATTATAAAATTGTATGAAAATGCTGAGATTGAAAATTATCTTAAAGAACTCGATGGCATTGAAGAACCTGATGAAAAAACGGGCTTAACAAAAGATGAAAAAGTTTTAATGAATAATGAAAGTGCTGAAGCAATTAGTGAATTGAAGTGTTCTTTATCAATTGTTAATTAGAACGGATATCCAATAGCTAAATTCCAAACTATATTATTTCTTCTCCATTCATTACTGCCAAAATTAACTGTATATTTTTCACCCCCTGGTATTTGATACGGTACACGAATAGGAAAAGCTACATCCAACCTTAATACAAGAATACTAATATCAAAACGCAAACCTGCACCCACATCAACGCCGGTTTGGCTTAAAAAATTACTTGTAAATTTTGAACCCGGTCTTGCCGCATCTTCTTTTAATGTCCACACATTTCCAGCATCTGCAAACAAAGCATACCGAACAATAGAGAATAATTTTGCACGATATTCCATTGTCAATAACATTTTTACATCACCAGGCTGATCAATAATAAATGAATCTCTGGCGTTGCCTGCATAATAAGTTCCGGGCCCTAAAGTTCTTGCCCTGAAGCCGCGGAGATCGCTTACGCCGCCGGCAAAAAATTCTTTAATAAAAGGCATAGTTCTATTGTTGCCATACGCAAATCCAACACCTGCATCAAGCCTTGTATTAAACGACCGGTATTGATTTCCTAATCGCAAATAATGCCGTACATCTCCTTCTAATCTTACATACTGAGTAAATGGCTGCCCGAAGATCTTTTTCTCATTACCTGTATTAATATTTGCGCCGGTTATCAATCCCAATAAATTACCAGACAGGTCTATATTGCCATTAAAGTAAAAATTATTTTTTCGCCTGTTTGCCTTTGCAAGTGAGTTGTAATTATAATTATAAATGGTGCCAAGAATAAATTGTTTTTCAATGCTGCGTGCCAATCCGGGCGTTGTATCAATTCTTCTCTGAAAGCTGTCAGTAATATTTGTAGGTCTTACATAATTTATATTGAACAGCGTTAACTCATGCTCATTTTTAATATTGTCTTTCCATACATAACCATAGCCACCGCTGGCAGATGTAAGTACATATTCTGTTGTGCGGTTATAAAATTTATAGCCTGCGCTAAATTTTGTTTGCGGCACATACGCACTGCTGGTATTAAATTTAAAAGGCGCTATGATGCGCGGCACGAATAGGTTTGCCTCCAAACCATAACTAAGTGTATTTACATTCGCGCCCGTTGATATTTGTTTTTCAAAACCTGCATTGGCCGAAATAGTTAATAGCTCAGCACCTTTAAATAAATTTCTGTTGCGCCAGTTTATGGAAAATTCACTGCCTGTTGCATTGTTTGATTTTGTAAGCGCTGATACCTGGAAGCGGATAGATTTTTTATTGGTGGGCGTTAAATAATAAAATGCGTTTAATCTTCTTGCACTGTCAGAGGGCTCAAAGCGAACTTTTACAAACTTATACACACCTAAAGTAATTAAGCGGTTTAATGAAAGATTATGGTCTGTGCGGTTATATAATTCTCCCGGTTTAAATACCAGTGTTCTTGGAAATATTTTCGGATTGAATTTATTATCAGGATCAATGATTGTATAGCCCTGGTATTTTTTGGCACCTATTAAACTTGTATCGCTGTTAATATCGTAATCAGCAAAAACATATACATCCTGTATGCGATACGGCTGCTTTGCATATTTGGGTGTTTCCGGTTTCACACGCATGTCAATATCCACCTTATGATTTCCTACTGTTGAGTCAACATCAGCAATTAAATAATCCGGACTGAAATAATAAAATCCCCTTTCTTTTAAACGTGCATCAATTATTATGCGTTCGTTTTTAATCATATCAAGATCATAAGGTCTGCCTGGTTTTAAAAGCCCTCCTTTTTTTCTTGTTTCTATTTGCTGAATTCTTTTTGCCACTATGCTTGAATCGTTTGGATATGATGTTTCTCTTATAGTATATTGAGTATCTAATAAGGCTGTATAAGTAACCTTTAATTTTTTATTTTTTACTGATGTATCCATCTCCATAGAATCTCTGAAATAGCCCCTGTTGTCTAAATGATTTTGTATTACCTCCCTGTTTTTTTCCAATGCAGAATAAGAAGCGATCACCGGTGGTTCACCCACTTTATATTTTAACCAATATATTAAACCTTTTTTCTTTTTTGGCTCTTTAAACATATTGAATACAGTAAGCTTAAACCGAACGCCAAGTACTGTAGTATTAGGCTTGGGACGAACAAGATCATGCATTTCAGATTCAAGCTGCTTACGTTTTGTTTTTGAAATTTTTTCTGTTGACTTTATTTTTTCGCTTGAACCAATAAACAGGTTTTGATTAGCACTCAGGTTTTTTGTATTGCTGCATGATGCAAGAATTATTACAATACATCCAAATAATATTGATCGTTTAAAATTCATTCCTGTTTATTTTCTAACTCAACTATTCATTATTATATTCCAAAATTTATTCAGGAGTTCCACCTTCTTGCTGATAATCGGAAGCTTGCTTTGCTCTTTGTTCCCGTTTATGTTGCTTATCTTCTTTTGATAGTTTTTTATTATACTTTCTTATACGTTTAGCTTCTTTTCTGCCTGTAAATATTTCACTTAGTTTATCATAATCAAATGTGAGAATAAAGCTCATGCCAGTTTCAATTACCTGCCCGTCAATTACGCTTTCATATTCATTTAATCTGTAAACACGAATTAAGTAGCGACCATCTTTTGTAAGCTGATAATCTACAGAAACATCCCCGGCAGGATTGTATGCTGATTGATTTGAATTACTTGGTCCTTCCAGTTCAAAATTGCTGCCTACGTTTACGCGAAGCCTGTCATTCAATAATTTTTTTGAAACTGTTACATTCAGATCTGTTCTGTTTTCAGCAGTGCCTGTTGAATAATCAGTACCGGATGCAACACCAAAATTTATATCAACACCTTTGATTAAACTGCCTGCAAGATTGTTAAGCTGATCAGTTAAAATACGACTTGCACTGGCTCTTATTTCGCCTTCAATACCTGTGCCGCCGGCAGAACTTACAAAAGGATTTTCCTGCACAAATCTTCCTAATAAAAGCAACGCAAAAACCTGTTTATTCAATTCGCCTTCATCTCCTCTTAACTGCTGTAGCTTGGTATCCACATCGCTCCATTGAGCAGCTTCACGATCTGGCAGTGTAATATCAAAAGTTATAATGGGTTTTAGTAATTCGCCAGTCATGTGCAGCGTAACCTGAAAGGGGAGTTTTTCTTTGTATCTTGTAACTTCTTCTGTAGATCTGCCAGCAATTGATGATTGCATCAAATCTATTGAAGCGGTGTTGGCAACATAAACAGCAGTTACATCAATATTTGCGGCAGTAGGATCGCCTGTCCATGTTATGGTACTTCCCTGTTGAATTAGAAACTGTCTCTTCAATAAACTCAATGATAAATTATATGAGCCGCTTTGTAACAGGTATGAACCTGTAAGTGTCACTTTTCCGCTTTTATCAATGCCGCCGTTTAAATCTGCTTTGCCTTTAAGCGTCAATGCATCACCGTTTCTTTCATCAATAACAACTGTAAATTTTGCGGAGCTGTCTGTTTCAATATTTGCATTTACATCTATACCTGTAAGCTTGCTTATGGTGGCAGAATCCAGTGTATATTTTTTAGCTATCGTATCGTTGAGGTTATCTTTATCAACAAAATTTACAACGCCAGTTCTGCTTACAACCTCAGGATTTGTTTGAGGCAATATTAATGTGAAATCAGTTATTTTATTTATTCGTAAATCACCTGTAACCGTTGGCGAAAACATATCGCCTTTTATTGTTGCATCTGCATCAATATTTAATTTGCCGTAGAACAAACGGTCGGTCGCCTGCGGTGCATCAACTACTGTAAAATCATTTGCGTTCAATGTGAGATTAAAGCTGTATGTTTTAAAATCTTTTGTAAGCACATCGCCATTAAGCACAGCTTTATTGCCTGATGAATCAAGCATGGTAAATCTTCTGAAATGTATGCCCCTGGAATTTACATTGATGGCATCATTAGGAATAGTAAAACGTTCGCCCGATACTGTTGGAACAACGGATGCATTTACAAAATTAAAGCTGCCATTAACCGCTGGTTTATCTGTTGTGCCTTTAATGCTTACATTACCTTTTAATAATCCTGTTATATCATCCAACTGCCCCACGGCAAATGGTTTTATTATGGCAAGATTTAATTGATTCATGATAAGATTTAAATCCATCCTGCCTTCGCCCGTATAATATTTACCTGTTAAGCGTATATCATTATTCTGACCTGTAATAGCAACGTCTGCGTTGTATGCGTTCGCTGTTTGATTGTCAACTTTTATCGTCACATTACCAATCGTATCTAATTTGTAAGTAAGATTACTTACTGTTAAATCAGATGTGAAGACCATGTTTGTTGTTGGATTGGTAATTTCAGCAGTGCCATTAATAGTTCCTGATGCAAGCAAAGAATCCTGGTGTGCAAGTTTGGTAATGGTTGCTATTTCAAAATTTTTCAGATCAACTTTTATAGGCGCCGTTGCAGATTCTGCTGTGCTGTTTATGTTTATTGATTGATTGCCCTGGCTGAGTGAAAGATTATGTACAATAATTCCCGTTGAATCATATTGAATAGAATTTCCCGGGCTAACATTCCACTTACTTTTATCTAAAGTAAGATCTGGCTTCAGTAACACTTTAAAGCCTTCACCTGCCTGCTGAAGCAAAGCGCCTAAAGCATATTGTATGCTTCCCTTATTATCTCTTGAATCAACATCTGCATTTAATTCATTATTTGCCAGCGAGGCATTTACTGAAGTTTTATACAACTCTGTTGAAGTCGTTTTTATACCATCAACAGATACACCTGCAAGTAAACCGTCAGCAGTTGTTTGCATGTTTACATTTAAACTATCAATCTGTGTTCCGCTGGCAATAATGCGTTTACTTTTTGCTGTTAAACCCAGATCATTTTGGGCAGTGTTCAAATGTGCTTCTACAATAATTGAATCACTTCCTTTTATTTGCGGCGCTAATTGCAACAGCAAACCTGTTGGTTGTAATGTTGCATTGAACTGCCAGTTTTCTGCAGTAATATCTTTCTGTTCGTAGCCAGGTAAATTATAATATTTATTTATGATCTGCTGAAGCGCCTGCGCCATTTCAGTTAACTTGAATTGCCCTGTGAGTGCAGCGTTTATAGCATCAGAATGTATAACAATGTTTTTATTGGTTGAATCTCCTGATGCAACTAATGAAAGACTATCTGTGCTTAATTGCTGTCCTGCTCTTGTTACAGATAAGTTAGTTACGTTCACAGTTCCAACAAGATCATCAGGATTGGTTGATGGAAGATCAGCAACAATATGCCCGCTTACACTTAATGTATCGCTCATTAAATTTAATGCGTGTGCATTCAATGTATCAATTAATAAATCTAATGTAAGTGCCGGATAAGTTGAATGGAGGTTTGCTGTTGCATTAAGGTTTAATGAAATATTTGGATCATTAATAGTTGCTGTTGTTTTATCAACACCATCATTTATTTCACCATCTACATGTAAATCTTTGTATGTATAACCTTTCAGCTCTGCACTTACAACATCAAGAATATATTTTGCATTGGCTTTTTTTACATCAAAACCAGAACCGCTTGCTGTAAGATTTGCTGTAACCACACCCACATTTTCCGGTTGCTTAATCAAATAACCTGCATCAACATTTTGAAGGTTTGCTTTTAT
>JBDTLW010000040.1:0-8917 GCA_039934575.1 Parafilimonas sp.
GTGTTGGGCGATTGTGCAATTGCCAGTTGCGCCTTTATACTTTCATATTGCAATTGCTTATCAGTTAAACTTTCACTAATGATACGCTGATAATCTGCGATACCCTGCGCTTCTATTCTTTTACGTTGTGCCTCCTGTTGTTCTTTCTGCAAAACAAACTGCATTTTCTGTGCATCCTGTTCTGCATTTATTTTTTGTTCAATGGATTGCTTTACGCTTTCGGGCAACGTAATATTACGAACCAATAAATTCTCAAGCATTAAACCTCTTGAATGAAAATCAGCTTCTATAGTTTTATAAATGCGCTGCTGAAATTCATCTCTTTTAGTTGAATATAAAGACACCGCATCATAATAAACAGCATTATCTCTTATGCGTGTGCGGGTAACCGGGCGAACAATTTTATCTTCATAATCCAATCCCGTTTCCTGTAATAATTTTGGCGCTTCATCTGGAACAACGCGATATAAAACAGAGAGATCAATTGTTACTTCCAAACCATCAGCCGTTAATACACGAATGGCATCATCACCATTTTTACTTCCTTCAGCGGATACTCCGCTCATTGTATAATTTTGTGTTTGTGTATTTATATGTTCCACTTCAACAAGAGGATTTATAAAATGCAAACCACTGTACAATACATTGTTTTGTACTTTTCCAAAAAGTTTTTGTACACCAATTTCACCTACATTAATTTGTACAATGCATGATATTAAAACACCAAGCAGCATTACTAAACCGCCAATAATGCGGGCAGTGTTTACAAATCGTTTTGTCATTGGGTTTTGCACTAAAAACCCAGCACTAAGAATTATGATAAAACCAAGAATTAAAAGTGTCATAAAAAAATTTATTTGAATAATGTTACTTTAATTAAGCCTTAAAAAGGCTGCGCAAAAGTAAATCTATGCACGGCAATTTATTTTTATATTATACAGTCGGAAAATTTCAATCCCTATTTTTGCCGCATAAAATAAATATTAATAAGCTGAAATATTAAGATATAATTTTTAATGAAAAGATTGATAAAGAGATTTTACCTGCGCACACGTATAAGACTAAAACATGCATTTGATACTATACGCAATGAGCATATAAAAACAAATTTATTACAGGCTATACCCTTTTGGATTGGTTCTGCATTGACAGGATTGCTTGCCGTTTTTTATACAAAACTTTTTGCGTGGACAGAACAATTAAGAACACTTATATTTCATAGCTATGACTGGTTGATTTTTATAATCGCACCAGCATGTTTTATCATATCATGGCTGATTGTTACAAGATTTGCACCTTATGCAAAAGGGAGTGGTATTCCGCAGGTAATGGCAGCTATTGAACTTGCCACCCCAAAGCATAATAATAAAATAAAAAAACTGCTAAGCGTTCCTATAATCTTTATAAAAATCATTACTTCTTTAATTGCAGTATTGGGCGGGGCATTAATAGGCAGAGAAGGCCCAACAATACAAATTGCAGGATCAATTTTTAGAAAAGTAAATGAATGGTTACCGGACTGGTGGCCAAAAGTTTCCAAGCGAAATATGATAATGACCGGTGCTGCCGCCGGACTCGCTGCTGCATTTAATACCCCGCTTGGCGGAATTGTTTTTGCTATTGAAGAATTAACCAAAACACATATCAGCTATTTTAAAACGGCAATTTTTACGGCGGTAATAATTTCGGGTTTAACAGCTCAGGGCTTTTTAGGCAGCTATTTGTATCTTGGTTTTCCACAGGTAGATGGACTTTCCTGGTGGATATTTTTAGCTGTAATTTTTGTTGCATTAATTTCAGGGCTCAGCGCCAGTTATATGAGCAGAGCCATTCTTTCTATACAAAAATGGAAATCAACTTTTAAATTTAAGTATCAGCATATATTGTTCTTGTTTGTAAGCGCATTGATTATTGCAAGCTTTGCTTTTTTTCTTAATGAAAACGCAATGGGCTCAGGAAGGAGCTTAATGACAAGTGCTTTATTTACCCCTTTTAAATATACAACATGGTATATGCCCTTGCTTAGAATAGCGGGCTCTGCTATTTCATTTACCGCAGGCACGGCAGGCGGCATATTTGCACCGGCTTTAAGCGCAGGCGCAAGCATAGGATCTTTTGTAGCGGGATGGTTTAGTTTAAACGCAAGCGATGCTAATGTGCTTATTCTTTGCGGCATGGTAGCGTTTCTCACAGGTGTTACCCGTTCACCATTTACCTGTGCTATTCTTGTGCTGGAAATGACAGATAAAAACAATCTTATTTTTCATTTAATGCTGGCGGGCATGGTCTCAAGTCTTATTTCAATGACGGTTGATAAGTATTCTTTATATCATCATTTAAAAAATCAATACATACATGAATTGATGGGAGAAGATGCCGATGATCCGGGCGTTAACGCGGAACCTGCTTTAGCAAGAGAAAATGATAATGAAAATTTTTAATTCACCTTCTGTTATGCTTATTTTGATTTTGTGAAAATAATACTTCGCTTACTGCAATTTATTTACTGGCTGTATGCACTGCTTACTTTTATTATATTAATGCTGATTGTTTTTGTGATGGTGCTTTTCTTTTTATTATTTGGAAAAATAAAAGCAGGCAATCTTGTTTACAAAACCTGCAATATATGGGGAACGATCTGGTGTTTTTTAATTGGCATAAAACACAAAGAAATTTACGAAGCGTCGCATGATAAAACCAAACAATACATTTTTGTTGCCAATCATTCTTCTTACATGGATATACCTTCCATTGTAATGTGTATGCATCAGCCTGTGCGTGTGTTGGGTAAATATGAAATGGTGCGTTATCCTGTATTCGGTTTTATTTATCGTGTTGCTGTTATTTTGGTTGACAGAAAAGATGCAGCGCACCGTGCGCAAAGCATCCGCGCATTAAAAGCAGCTATCGGAAGAGGCATTTCTATTTTTATTTTCCCGGAAGGAACTTTTAATGAAACAGGAAAACCATTAAAAGATTTTTATGAAGGCGCTTTCCGCACAGCAGTAGAAACGCAAACACCTATCAAGCCAATTTTATTTGTTGATAATGATGACCGCTTAAATCAAAAAAGTATTTTTTCATTAAAGCCAGGTATTAGTCGCTGCGTTTTTTTAGATGAAGTGAAAGTGGATGCTTATCATACAAAGCATGATATTCATTTATTAAAACAACATGTGTATAATATTATGGAAGAAGGGTTGCGTCGTTATCGTTCTTAGAAGCTGTCTATATTTAGTTGAAAAGATTTTTGTAAAAGACATTTTAACCTTATAACATTGTTATCAAAGGAAGAAACATAGTTATATATGTGATAATACTATATTCTATATGCTTCATAAAATAAATCTCACACAGGTTCTTAGAGGAAACGAAAGAATTTTTTGCTGCTGAAATTTTTTGCCGTTTGCTTTATTGATCATTCATGCATCACTTCAACTAAACATTTTGTAACCTTTCCAAAGTTTGTTTACTCTAATAGTATTGATTGATATTTTCCTTGCGGGAAGTAACACACAACGTTGGAATTTAATTCAACGCAGTAATAAAAAAATTATGAACTCTAATAATTATATGCAGGAAATAATAAGTAGCGATTTAAGCGAAACGCTTGTAACCACTCCGCTTCGCGATAATGCTTTTGAACTGAGTGATAATGAAAAAATAGCCAGTATTGAATATCATTTTAGCAAAATAATGCACACACTTGGATTGAATCTTTTTGATGATAGCTTAAGCGGCACACCGAAAAGGGTAGCAAAAATGTTTGTAAAAGAAATGTTTAGCGGATTAAATCCTGAAAACAAACCTGAGATAACGCTTTTTGAAAATAAGTACGGTTACAAAAAAATGCTGATAGAAAAAGATATTACTCTGTATTCAAATTGCGAACATCATTTTGTACCCATTATCGGCAAAGTGCATGTTGCTTATATTCCCGCTAAACAGGTTATCGGGCTTTCTAAAATTAATCGCCTGGTACAATATTATGCGAAACGACCGCAAGTACAGGAACGTCTTACAGTTCAGATATCACAAGCTTTAAAAGATGTATTGCAACATGATGATGTAGCTGTTGTGATAGAAGCAGACCACTTATGTGTAGCTTCAAGGGGTATTAAGGATACGGGCAGTAAAACCATTACTGTAAGTTATTCAGGACAATTTGAAATTGAAGCTATTAAACAGGAATTCTTATCGCACATCTACGGTAAAAAATAATGCAGGAATGAAACTATCATTTTTAAAAAAAATCTGTGAATGCTTTATCACATACGACATAAGAAAATTTTTTTCATGAAATCATCTTGAAACAAATTACATGATACTTTCAAAAAAACCCTCCTGCATTAAAGCCATAAAATATTTAAGCAGTAAAAAAAATTAAATCAATAATACAACTTTGGATGATGCTATTGATTATGTAAACAATGGAGATCGCCTGCTGGCATTATATGTATTTGCAAAAGATAAAGCGGCTTCTGAGTTAGTTATCAACAGTACTACTGCAGGCGGAAGTGTGGTTAATCATGTAATACTGCATAATCTTTCACCATATCTTCCTTTTGGAGGTGTTGGTAATAGCGGTATGGGAAGAGGTAATGGACACTTTGCATTTTTGGATTTCTCCAATCAACGACCTGTTCTTGAGTTATAAAAAAAAGAGGGCAAGCCCTCTTTTTTTGTGATCCCGCTGGGACTCGAACCCAGGGCCCCAACATTAAAAGTGTTGTGCTCTACCAGCTGAGCTACGAGATCTGACCTTTTCCTTTTTTTAGGAGTGCAAAAATAACCGAAAATGGCATTGCGCCAAAGTTTAAATATGGATGTTTTTTCTGTAATGCAATATTTACGTTTTTATCTGCGTGCACAAGTAGCTAAATTTGCGGCAAAGAAACAGTATGTCTTTTTTTTCTGATAAAACGGTATTGGTTACAGGCGGCACAGATGGTATAGGAAGAGCATTGGTAAATTCCTTAATGAACCAGGGCGCTAAAGTAATTACCTGCGGGCGCAATTATGATAAGCTCTATCAACTGCAAACACTATATGCTGGCAAAACCCTGCTCGCCATATCTGCTGATGTAAGCAATGAAGCCGATTGTAAAGAGATGATCAGCCAGGCAGTGAATGCTTTTGGAACCATTGATATACTTATTAATAATGCAGGTATTTCCATGCATGCTTTATTCAGCGAAACTGATCTTGAAACTATACACCGTGTAATGGATATAAATTTTTGGGGAGCGGTTTACTGCACTAAATATGCATTGCCGTATATCACAGAAAATAAGGGTACGGTTGCTGCAATTTCTTCTATTGCAGGTTATCGCGGACTTCCCGGACGAAGCGGTTATTCCGCCTCAAAATTTGCATTGCAGGGCTGGATGGAAGCATTGCGTACAGAACTTTTATACAGTGGTGTAAATATTATGTGGGTTTGTCCGGGTTTTACAAAATCAAATATCCGTAAGGTTGCTTTAGATAAAGATGCACAGCCACAGGGCGAAACTCCGCTTGATGAAAATAGTTTGATGAGTGCAGAAGAATGTGCTGTACATATTTTAAAAGCAATAGAAAAAAGAAAACGCAGTGTTGTATTAACTTCCCAGGGCAAAGAAACAATTTTACTAAACCGGCTGCTGCCCGAACTCGCAGATAAAATGGTATATAAATTTTTTTTTAAGAAAGGAGTTTTGGTTAAATAAAACGAATGCCTGTTGTAACGTTATCAACTGATATTGGACAAAGCGACTACGTGGTAGGCGCTATAAAAGGGCAGCTTATAAAAGCCGTGCCTTCAGCTTCCATTATTGATATTACACATCAGCTTATTGCCAGTAATTATTTGCATGCCGCGTACGTATGCACCAATGCATTTACATTTTATCCTGCAGGCACATTTCATTTTGTAATAATTAATTTGTTTGAAAAAGCACCGGAGCATTTATTGCTTACGCGTTTTAAAGATCAGTATATTATTTGTCCTGATAATGGAATACTTACCATGATAACAGGTGAAAAACCTGCTGATATAATTTCAATAAAAATTATTAAGAAAGAAACCCCGGGTGTGCTTAATTGTACAGAAACATTTGCAGAAATATTACTTGCCATTGAAAATGGTGTTGCGATAAAAGAATTAGGAGAGATCATTACAAACATTGAAGAAAAATACCCTTTCCGTTCTACTGCCGGAACTGATTGGATTGACAGCCAGATAATTTTTATTGATCAGTTTGAAAATGTTGTTATCAACCTTACAAAAAAAGAATTTGAAGAGCATCGTAAAGGCAGAAAATTCAGAATTATTTTGCCTGCAAGAAACGATGATGGCATAGTAGAAATAAGCGAAAATTATGCATCAGTAGAACAGGGTGAAAGGCTTGCCTGGTTTAACTCTGCGGGTTATCTTGAACTTGCGATAAACAAAGGAAACCTTGCCGGTTTGTTTGGATTAAAACGTTATTCAGGCGGCACAAATCTAAATGCATTGCCAAACAATAAATTAATGTATGAGCGTGTAAAAATTTTCTTTGAATAATTGCCATGCGCTTTCAATCTTATTTTAATACAGCAATAAAAATTATTCAGTTGTATGATGGCGCCACACCGCTGCATCATTTTCTGAAGCAATATTTTCCCCAACACAAAAAACATGGCTCAAAAGACCGGAAAATTATTACACATGTCTGTTATAATTTTTTCAGACTTGGTAAATCTTTTGCTCAAAAAAGCATAGAAGAAAAATTAAAGGTCGCTATTTTTTTATTTAATGATAATGCCGGTGGTGGCTGGAGTTTATTATACGATGATGAATGGATAATTAACTGGAACGCTTTATTAACTGAGCGCATTCATTTCATCAAAACAAAATATGCTTCTTTTGATTTGAAAGATATTTTTCCATTTGCAAATGAAGCAAGTGAAGGATTAGATATTGATGCATTCATACAATCATTTTTTATTCAGCCTGATGTTTTTATAAGAATACGACCTGGTTATTATAAAGACGTCGCAAACAAATTGCAAGCGCATAAAATAAATTTTACGGTTGTTGATGAAAATTGCCTTTCACTTCCCGCTGCATCAGGTATAGATTCTATAATTAGTATTGATGAAGAAGCTGTAATACAGGATTTTTCATCACAAAGAATAAAAGAATTTTTAATTCCGGTTAAAGATGAATTTAGAAATCGTACATCTGAAATTGTACATCATACATCTGTATGGGATTGTTGTGCAGGCAGCGGCGGAAAATCGATACTGGCTTATGATGTGTTTGAAAAAATAAAGCTTACTGTTTCTGATGTGCGTTCATCAATCATGCATAATCTTGAAAAACGTTTTGCAAAAGCGGGCATTAAAAATTATAAAAACTTTGTCGCTGATGTTGCAGACAACAAATTCCAAATTCCAGATTCGGGCTTCAACTTAATCATCTGCGATGCTCCATGCACCGGCAGCGGAACATGGAGCAGAACGCCTGAACAATTATATCTTTTTCAATCGGAAAAAATTGATGAGTATGCATTGCTGCAGCAAAAAATTATAAGCAATACAATTCCATTATTAAAAAACAATGGATACTTTCTTTATATAACCTGCTCGGTTTTCAAAAAAGAAAATGAAGAAATTGTTGCGTTTATAAAAAAGCAATTTCATCTTGAAATAAAAAAGGTTGAATTGTTGAAAGGTTATGCTAAAAAAGCAGATACAATGTTTGCAGCTTTATTCAAAAAGTAAAACCACATACTAAATAATAACACATGCAATTCGATACCAACAATAAAATAATTCAACTCTGTGCCAAAGGAATGGAGATGGAAGCAGAACAACCAGATGAAGCCAAAGCGCTTTTTTTACAGGCATGGAATGAAGCAGAAAGTGATTTTGAAAAATTTACTGCTGCGCATTATGTTGCGAGACATCAATCTTCAACAAAAGATAAATTAAAATGGGATGAAAAAGCTTTGGAATTTGCATTAAAAATTAATGACAGCAACATGCAAGCAAATTATCCTTCGCTGTATTTGAATATTGGAAAATGTTATGAAGATTTGATGGAGTTTGATAATGCGCAAAAGAGTTATGAAACAGCTTTTTCTTACGCAAACAATTTACCTGATGATGGCTATGGAAAAATGATAATTGCGGGTATAAAAAATGGAATAGAAAGAACCTCTCTGCGGATTGATGAATAAAAAAAAGACACCAATATACATGATATCTTTTTTTTTAATGGCTCTATTAATTAAGCATACACTTCATCACTTACACTTTGAGCCATTTTAATAACTTCTTCCGGTGATTGATGTACGCCGAAACGTTCTCCACCTATCATAGTTATCATTGTTTGCGTTGTATCATTATAATTCATACGCTTAATGGTAGATATGTTGTCGGAGTTAATTACCATGGTACCATCATGCGTTTCTTCGAGGGTATCAAGTTTAATAAAATGTGCTTTCATAAAAATTAATTTAATTGAATTAAGAGTCAAATAATCATGCCAGAAAGTTTTCTAAAATATTTATTACTGCACAAACTCAATTGTTCTGGATTTAATTTTATCGTGTTTAAAGTGATTGAAAAATATGCGAACAAAATGGAATACTTCCCATTAGTGCTTTTAATATATGTTGATACCATTCAACCCTCATTAACCGCGCTCAGCAATCTATACTTTCGTTCATCACACATACTTTACCATTCGTGAAATGAAAAATACCGTTTATGTCGGATTTTATGCAAGGATTTGTTAACGCAATATATCTTTACGCCTTCAAATCAAACAGGAGAAAATCTCCACAAGAATATGAACAATAAATTTCTGGAAGCGTTATTTACCCTTGTAAGACAAAGGGAAAATCCACCGGAAATAATCTCCAGGCTGTAGTAACCACACAGTAAAGAT
>JBDTLW010000041.1:0-8739 GCA_039934575.1 Parafilimonas sp.
CTCATCTAAAATAGCTGTATGATATAGAATGTTTGAATTTTCTCTTCCGCTGTTGAAGCAGGAAAGTCCGAGACTATCGGTAAATATCCTGGTATCGTAGCCATGCACTGCGCGTGAACTTCCATATATAAATATATCTTCTGAAGGATCTGTGATGCTGTGCGCAAATGTTTTTATATCACCTTGCGGAGCATTTTTATAAGCGTCTTCTATTAATGTGCCGATGATTCTGTCAAAAATAAATAGTAATACAAACAGTATTAAAACCTTTTTAAATAAGCGCCCGGCTTGTTTTATTTCGTCTTTGGTCATTAAAGATTTAAAATTAATTCTGTTTAAAATTGAAAATAAATAAACTGGCTGCCATTAAATACACCAATCATCAGTATTATCATTAATATAATTACATACCCCGTATATCTTATCACCACATATTTGTTATTAATCAGCTTAATGTTTGGTAAATATTCCTGGCAAAATTCAACACTTAGCAATATGGCCACTACCAATAAGTAATAAAGAAAATTTATAGGCGGGCTGCCTTTGAACAGCGCTCCTGATTTCATTGAAAAAATTGCTTTGGAGATATATAATGCATCTGAAACGGATGCTGATCTGAAAAACAAAGCGGATATACTTGTTACGAAAAAAGAAATGATAGTACCCCAAAAAAGAAGCCATCCTTTAGCAATATATTTTTTAGGCTTCACCTTGTCTTTATAAATTCTTTCGACTACTATACTTAAGCCTGAGAATCCTCCCCATATTACATACGTCCAGTTTGCGCCATGCCATAATCCGCTCAAGAGAAAAATTAAAACTATATACCCAAATAATTTTACTTTATTACGCCGGGCTTTTCTGGCCAGGGGGGAATATATATAATCTCTGAACCATGTATATAACGAAAGATGCCAGCGGTTCCAGATACCGGAAATGCTTCCTCCAAAAAATGGCCGTCTGAAATTTTCCATCAGGTTATACCCCATAACTTTTGCACTGCCTATTGCAATATCCGAGTAGCCTGAAAAATCACAGTATATCTGGAACCAAAAGAAAATTGTAGCTATAAATAAAGTTTTACCGCTGTGGTGCGTGGGATTACCATATACCGCATTTACATATATGCTGAGCCTGTCTGCTATAACAAGTTTTTTAAAAAATCCCCATAATATTATTTTTAATCCTGCAACTACACGGTCATAGTCAAATTTTTTGGGTTCGTAAAACTGGTGAATAATATTTTGAGGTCGTTCAATAGGTCCCGCAACTAATTGCGGAAAGAACATTACATATAAAGCATAAATACCAAAGTTTCTTTCTGATTTCTGATTGCCTTTATATACTTCTATAGTATAACTCATTGCCTGGAAAGTATGAAAAGATAATCCTATGGGCAGTATAAAACTTACATCAGAAACAGGGTTGGTAAAATCAAATAATTTTAAAAAAAAGCTGATATTATCATTAAAAAAATTGAAATATTTAAAAAATCCGAGTATGCCAACATTAGCCACAATGCTCATACGTAAAAACCATTTCCTTTTTGCGCCTGTTGATCTTTCTATTAAGATGCCCGCGAAATAATCTACCACAATAGTAAAGGCTAATACCAATATATAAATTGGTATAAAGTCCATATAGAAGTAGCAACTGCTCAACAGCAGAAGTAACCATCTGTATTTATGCGGGAGAAAAAAGAAAAGAGAGATAACAATAATAAAAAATGCAACAAAGTCTAAAGAATTAAATAACATGTATATGCAGTGGTTTAGGGTGGCAATGTTACCGATAATTCTACAATTTTTATTACCTCAAGTCAGAATTGTTTCAATGTTTTTTTTGCGTTGAAGTACATTTTGCATACGTACACAGCAATAAATTAAGCTGTTACGAAAAACGGGGTTGAAAAAATTAACTGTTTTCTATATCTTTGTTTTATCACCCCTTTAATAACTGAGACACTATGGAATTAAAATTGAACAATCAACCTGTAACTAACGAATTACTTCATATCAACGTGGCTTTAAAAAAACCTTCAAAATTTCAACTGCTCGAACAATCTGTTCACGAGAAAAGATTTCATTTTTTTGTCAAACGTATTTTTGATATAACTATATCCGCATTACTCATCTTATTATTTTCTCCTATACTTATACTTGTAGCTTTAATAATAAAATTAACTTCAAGAGGAGCTGTTTTATACAGTAATGAAAGAATTGGTCTTGGAGGAGATCCTTTTAAATGCTATAAATTCCGCTCAATGGTTAAGGATCATTCTGTTAAGCATAATGACCATAAGCGTGCTCTTGAACATGCTGAAAAAGGGATTTTGCTTAAAAAGAAAGATGACAGCCGCGTAACTGCAATTGGGAAGTTTATACGCAAAACAAGTATAGACGAATTACCTCAGCTTTTCAATGTATTATTTGGTGATATGAGCATTGTAGGTCCAAGACCGCTGGTGCCATTTATGCTTAAACCATTTCCTGAATTTAAACAAGTAAGAAGCCTCGTACGTCCTGGTATAACAGGTTTATGGCAAATAAGAGACAGAGAGCATAATACCAGTGCTGAATTTATGATTGAGCATGACACCGAATATATAGAAACCTATACCTTCTTTCTGGATATGAAAATTCTTTTTGAAACCCCCCTTGTGGTATTATCCGGTAAAGGCGCATATTAGATTATTTCCTCCATTGCCTCTTCTTTGTAGAATTTAAAGTTGTTTAGAATGATTAAAAATGATTTTGTAATTGTTGGCGCCGGGCTGACTGGCAGTACTATTGCCCGTATTTTAACTGATCATGGACAGGATGTAATTATGCTTGACCGCAAAGATCATTTTGCAGGCAATGTATATGATTACAGGCATGAATCGGGTGCGATGATCCATAAATACGGACCACATTATTTTCGTTGCGGTTCTGAAAAAATATGGAATTTTCTTAATCGCTTTACTGAATTTTATAATTGGTCTGCTTCACTTCTTTCAAAAGTAAATGGAGAATATCTTAACTGGCCCGTAAACCAGGATTATATAGAAAAAATTGCCGGTAAAGATTGGGAAGTTTTTAAAGGTGAGCCTTCAAATTTTGAAGAAGCCTGTCTTGCAAAAATGCCCGGGCAGTTGTATGAATTATTTATAAAGGGATACACAGAAAAACAATGGGGTGTAAAAGCTACTGAGCTTGATAAAGACCTCGCTGTAAGAATTACTATTAATAAATCTAATGTAAAGAGCCTTACCCCTAATCATAAATGGAATGCTTTGCCGCGCCACGGATATACCGAAATGGTAAAAGCTATAATTGATGGTATTCCGGTGCAACTCGAATTTGATTATCTTAAAAACAAAGAAAAAGTTGTTGCCAACAAGATGCTCATATTTACCGGGCCTATAGATGAATTCTTTGGCTACAGGCATGGAAAATTAAAATACCGCGGGCAGAACAGAAGTATTGAACATCTTGAAAATACGGAACAGTATCAGCCTTCCATACAGGTAAATTATCCAAATGCAGATGAGCCGCGCATAAGAACCATTGAATGGAAACACCTGATGCATCCTGATGAAAAAAGTATGGTAAACGGAACATTACTTACACACGAAACACCTTTTACACCAGAAAATGCTAATCAATATGAATACCCTTTTCCTGATAAAATAAATAAAAATTTATACGAACAATATAAAGCAGAAGCAGAAAAACTTAACGATGTACTTATTTGCGGAAGGTTGGGTGAGTACCGGTATTACGATATGGACCAGGCAATTGGCAGAGCTATGAAACTTGCTTCAGAAATTCTGGAAAAATTTGAAATCCCTGCTGCTGAGCAATATGCTTAAGATTTATTATTTATCGCAACTGTTTTGTACACCCGTAAGATAAATTTGCTTTTTTATCCCTTGTCTTACATCATTCAAAAAACAAAGTATATTATTTATCCTGAAGTCTTCTTCAAACACGCCATGACCACCTTTCGGATCAACATGTGCTATTGCAGTTTCACCTAAAGTCTTTAAACGATTATATAAAGGATAAGTTCCATACACCATACTTGCTGCGTTGCACGGAACAAATGGTCTGGAATAAAATGGAACGGCTTTATCTAATTCACCCTGAAAAAATATTGTTGGCAAAGCTGTTTGATCAGTAATAAGTTCTGGATTTGCAAAAGCACCCCACATACTTATCACGCCTTTTAATGTGAAGTCTGCACTGGAATTATTTTTGTCTTTATCAAGTAAACCTAATTTTTGTGCTAAGCCCGGGAAAAAAGTATCCGAATTTTTTTCCTGCAAATACGCTGTCATAAGTGCAGTAATGGCGCCAGCACTTTGGCCGCCGAGAAAGATCCAATTCTTATCAACATTATAATTATCTGCATGTGCAGCAATATAGCGCAATGCCGTATGTGCATCTTGTGCGGATCTGTAAATAGCTTGTTTTAAAAAACTGCTGTCGTTGCATGTAGTGGTACTGCGGGAAACAAAACCCCATCCTAATCTATAATTAATAGAAATTACTACATAGCCATTGTTTGCAAGCTTGCTGCATGTGGATGATAGATTGGCTTTATCGCCGCCTATAAAACTTCCGCCATGTATAAGAATAATGGCAGGAAATTTTTTGCCTTCAGCATCAGCAGGCTTATATACATCAAATGCAAGTTGCTGTTCTGTGCCTTTATAATTAGCAGCAGTAGTGTATGCAATATTTTTTATAAGCGTACCTGTAAATGTTCCTGTATTATATATAGGATTTTTCCCTGTAGTATTGGGATTATCATTGCCAGTAGTTCCTTTGTGTTTTCGTGGACCTCCTGCATTTGGGCGTAGCAAACGGCTGCAGGATGAAAGCGTTAATACAAGCAGTGAAAAAAATATAAAACCAGTAAATGTTTTTGTCATAATTTTTTTGTTTGATGAGGGGAATAATTCAAATCAATGATTCAATTTTATTTCAAACAGAGCAGGCCACATTTTCCCGGTGATATAAAAAACATTTTTAGCTGAGTCATAGGCAATACCATTTAATACATTTCCATTGGCACCGGGATAATTTTGCACATTATAATTCATACCACTTTTTTGTAAGAGACCGCTTAAATCTATTTTACCAAGTACCTGTCCTGTTTGCGGATCAATCTTTAAAATATTGTCTGTTTCATAAACGTTTGCATAAATTATACCATTTACATATTCCAGTTCATTTACAAAACTTACAGGTCCATAATTATCTGTTACACTTACCTGGTTTAAAATTTTAAAATTTTCAGGATCAACAAAATAAAGAATGCTGCCACCTGTACTTATTATTAAATCTTTTCCATTATTGGTCATTCCCCAACCATCATATTGCCAGGTTAATTCATTTAATTTTTTTAAAGTAGCAGCATCATATACAAACACTTTATGTTCCTTCCATGTAAGCTGATAGATCTTATTATTCAATATTGAAATTCCTTCACCAAAATATTCTTTTGTAAGTGGTACAGATTTTATGATTTTTCCATCAAGATCTTTTTGCACCAATTTGCTGGAGCCATAGTTGCCCCCGCTTTCATATAAATTATTATTAACCCACTCCAAACCTTCCGTATAAGATGAAGTATCATGCGGGTAAACTTTTACGATAGAATAATTAATTAATGGCGGTGGCGGATTGCTGTTATCTTCAACATTATTATTTTCAGATTTATGGGTATTACATGCTGAAAGAATTAACAGAAGAAAAAAATAAAAACGAAATAGTTTCATCTGAATAAACAATGTTTTTTTAAAGAGATGAGGCAAATGTATATTCTTAAATATTAATAATTTGTGATAATGTTGCGTCGTTTTAAACTGGCACTGTTTTTAATCGTTTAAAGTAAAATCTTATAAATTTAAAAAATGAAGCAACTAATTATTTCCGGACTATTTTTACTATCTCTCTCCTGTACAGCTTTGCAACAGGCTTCAGGCACATTTCCTTCTTCAACAAATAATAATCAACAATCACAAATAGCAGAAGGCTTGAAACAGGCGCTTACTATTGGTACACAAAACAGCACAAATAAATTAAGTGCTGTTGATGGTTTTTTTGCAGATGCTGCAATAAAAATTTTAATGCCGCCAGAGGGGGAAAGTGTTGAGAAAACTTTACGCCAGTTTGGTTTAGGCAGTCTTGTTGATAAAACAATTCTTTCATTAAACCGTGCTGCAGAAGATGCAGCTAAATCCGCCACGCCCATTTTTGTTGATGCTATTAAGCAAATGACGATCAGTGATGCGCTTGGCATTTTACAAGGCGGAGATTTTGCTGCAACAAATTATTTTAAAGAAAAAACAACAGCATCTCTTACAACTGCTTTCAGCCCGATTATATCAAAGTCCTTAGATAAAGTGGATGCAACAAAATACTGGAGCGATATGTTTACCACGTATAATAAGTTTGCTGCAAAAAAAGTTCCTACAGATATTAATGCGTATGTAACACAAAAAGCAATTGATGGTATTTTTTATGAAGTTGGACTTGAAGAACAAAAGATAAGAAAAGACCCGGCAGCCCGTGTTACTGATTTATTAAAAACTGTGTTTGGCGGTAATGATATTGCTCCTAAAAAGAAAGGCAAGAAAAATTTTTAAAACAATTTATTTTCCATTAATAAAAGTTTGGTTTGCAGAATAGCTGTAATGCTTAAAGCATCTTTTATTTTTCCTTCTGTAACCATTGTATAGGCTTCTTCAAAAGGTAATTTTTTTATTATTAATTTTTCTGTTTCTTCAGGCATTGAAATGTGCTGAGTTAAACCACCTGCAATAAAAATAAAACAGTGCTCATCTGTAACAGAATTGCTTAAATACATCTCTGCAATTTTATTCCATGTTGCTGCTTTTAATCCTGTTTCTTCAAGCAATTCACGTTTAGCTGCAACAAGCGGTTCTTCATTAAATGCCCCTCCACCTTCAGGAATTTCCCAACTGTATTCGTTTATAGTGAACCTGTATTGACCAACGAGGTACGTGTTCAAATTTTCATCAAGCGGCACAACACCAATTGCCGTATTTTTAAAATGCACTTTGCCATAAATGCCTTTACCGCCAGATGGATTTATAACATCATATTCTGTAAGATGGATCCATGGATTATCATAAATTTCTTTTTGATTTAAAATTTTCCATGGATTAGTATATTCATTCATAAAACAAACTCCTTGTTTAGCTTTAATAAATTCAAGTAAACCAAAATTATACAACCGTTTTTTATCAAGCTGTTTTATTACTTTAAATTCACGCTCATGTTATTGAGTTTAAATTTTTGGAATCATTAAATAAAAAATAAATGAAAAGATTTTTAGTGATCATGTTTTTAATGATTGCCTGCAACACAGAACAAAAAAATGTAAGTCAGCAGGCAATTAAAGAAATTTTACAGGCTGAAAAAGATATGAATGATCTTGCCTTAAAAGAAGGTTTTCATAAAGCCTTAATTTTTTATGCTGATGACAGTGTAGTAAAACCACAGGATGGTGAATTGCCAGTGATTGGGAAAACAACGCTTGAAAAATATTGGAATAATGAGCCTGATACAAAAGAAATAAGCTGGCAACCTTTTAAAGCAGAGGCTTCAAAATCCGGTGATCTCGGTTATACTTTCGGCAATTGGAAATTTGTTTCAAAGGATACAGTTCTGTATGGAAATTATTTTACTGTATGGAAGAGGCAAACAGATGGTAAATGGAAATTTACAGTTGATGGCGGTAATAATACACCTGGACCTCAATAAAAAAAGTATGCAAAGTATTTATTCAAATTCTTTGCATACTTTCTGTTTTATATCAAGCTTTTATTTCTTCTCCGGATATAATATTGCTGTTACAACATTATCACCTGCAAGCAATTTATTTGCTGCGTTTTTAATATCATCAGTTGTAATTGCATTTACATTTTGTTCATAATCAAATATGCGTTGGGGATCATCATTCTGAAAATATATCCCCTGCAACTTACCCGTCCAGAAACTGTTTTCTTTTAGCTGAACTTTATATTGTTCAAGCCATGTTTTTTTCACTTTATCCAAATCAATTTGCTCAGGACCATCGTTTTTTATTTTTTCTATTTCTTCATTTGCAGCTTTAAGCAATGTGTCAACATTTGAAGGACCGCAAGGCAGTTGCAACACGAATGAATAACTGTTATATGGCAGTTTGTTTAATCCGCCGTAAATGCCGCCGCCATAAATAGCACCAAGCTTTTCACGCAGGTCTTCAGTAATTTTTATGTTGAGAATTTCAGTAAGCGCCTGTGCTTTTAATGCAAGGTTAGCATCATACGCAACCACTCCTGAATAATATTTTATAATGAGGCTTTTATCTTCAGAGCCTTTGTAAACATTCAAATCAATATCGCCTTTAATTGGTCGTACACCATTATCAGAAAATAAGGCTTCATTATTTGTATGCGGCAATCCGCCAATGTAAGTTGCGAGCAATGACCTTATAGAATCAACATTAAAACTTCCGGTAAAAATGAAGGTGAATTCATTTGCATCGCTAAGCTGACTGTTATATATTTCAAGTGCACGACTTAAATTAATACTATCAAAATAATAAGGCTTTGCAATGATGACGGGCGTTAAAGGATTTTTTTGATACAGCGTTTGATAGAATGTATCTACAAAAGAGGTTTGGGGGTCCTGCAGTGCAAACTGTACTGAAGATTTTTGTTTTTCTTTCCAGGCATTAAAA
>JBDTLW010000042.1:0-8738 GCA_039934575.1 Parafilimonas sp.
GAAATAAATGAGCCTTATTCCTTTAGTTGTTTCTTTGCCTTCAACAGTACAGAGAATTTACTGTATTACAAATCAACTACTTCTTCTTATCATTCAAAAATTCTATTGCAAAGCCCGAAGGTGTCGGGAACAATAATGCCCGATAAGCTGAATATATTAGCGGTGAAAGGAATACAATTTACCGGTGTAGTTTTAGATGAAAATGATCCATTGTGTATGGATGCTTTCAAAAATTATCATTCCAGGTTTCCACTTGCCATAGCAGTTCCGGGTGTCGTCAGTACAATACAATTAAATCAGTTAAAGATGACAGATAATCTTCCCGGCATTTTTAAAAAGCACTGCTGGCAAAGAGAAGAAAAGGTTGCTATTCAATTCGCCTGAATTTTATCTTCAATCCGCATCAACAAAATCCTTTTTTAAAATATCATTAAAGAAAATCACGCACTATTTTATTTATTATGTATCCTTCCCAACACAAATTTCACATCCCTGTTATGGGATTGGCTTTTACTATTGATTCCCCAATAAAAGTGGCACAATATGGTATATCATCTGTCATCTCCATTATGGAAGACAGATTGATTGAAACAATGCGCAAGCACTATTATTCTTTCGTCAATGAACCCTTTTTTCCTATCGCTTCAAAAGAAGATAATTCCCGCGAAAAAAGAATTACTGACTACTTAAACCTCGTGAACAGGATAGTATCCGCACAGGTAGAAAAAATAAAAAAATCTGTATTTGAAGCGGGTTCGGAAATTATAAAATATTTTGAGATGCTGCCCGAAGATAGCAAGGTTAAACAATTATACAGGCAGATGACAGGGACTATGGATCATGTTGAAAAAGAAGAACTGAGAGAAGTGCTTAGAAGTGAAATCAATGCAGGAAGTATTGATGTAAACATCATGACCAAGTTGGATAAAAACAATTATACAAAAGAGGGTGTTTTAATAGAAGATGGCTCCGATGCGTTAGCAGCTTTAAGAGGATATGCAAAAAGCGAACTTAAAAATTCTTCAGTTGTTTTTTCCGCCGGAATGAATCCGCGTTTATATAATTATCTCGAAAAATTCAGAGAGTTTGATGCGAAAGGTCCAGGACAATTTGAGAAGAAAATTGTAATCAAAGTAAGTGATTACCGTTCTGCATTGATACAGGGAAAATATTTGGCTAAGAAAGGAATATGGGTAAGTGAATTCAGGATTGAATCTGGCTTAAACTGCGGTGGGCATGCGTTTGTTACTGATGGCTATTTGATGGGACCAATTCTCGAAGAATTTAAAATGAAACGAGATGAACTAAGCTCTACTTTATTTGAAATATACAATAAGGCTTTAGAAGCAAAATCTTTTGCTACATTTAATCAGCCACACCCGATAAAAATAACTGCACAAGGCGGAATAGGAACGCATGAAGAATGTAGATTGTTATATAATTATTATGGTATTGATAGTACAGGTTGGGGTACGCCTTTTTTACTCGTACCTGAAGCTACAACAGTAGATGATTCTACATTAGAATTATTACAAAAAGCAAAAAAGCCTGATTTGTTTTTAAGTAAAAATTCTCCATTAGGCGTTCCATTTCATTATTTAAAAGGTACAAGTTCCGATATTGAAAAAAAGAAAAGAATTGAGACAGGTCGCCCCGGAAGCCCATGTACAGAAAAACATTTGGTGAGCAATACAGAATTCACTGAAGAACCGATATGCACTGCTTCATCAAAATATCAGAACCTGAAAATAAACCAATTACAATCATTGAATTTACCTGCAGAAAAATACGACCGTGAGTTAAAAATAGTGTTGGAGAAAGAGTGTTTATGTATTGGACTTAGTAATGCCGCAGCGATCAAGTATGAACAGCCATTTCTTAAAAATCTTAATGCTGTTACCATTTGTCCGGGTCCTAACATTGCCTATTTTTCAAAAGCAGTTTCACTCCAGGAAATGACAGATCATATTTATGGAAGAACCAATATTATAACTGATAATAGCAGGCCGCATATCTTCATTAATGAACTATTCATTTATATCAATTATTTGAAAGAACGGCTTTTGGATGAAGCAGATAATATGGATAGTAAAAGAGAAAAATACTTTTTAAGTTTTTACAATCAATTGATGTACGGCATAAAATATTACAGAGAAATTGCACAACCCTGTAATAGATTTACTGAACAAGACATCAAAGATTTCAATGATCATTTAGGCAAAGCTGAATTGGAACTTGAAGATATTTTATGTTCCATCCAATGTCAAAATAATTCTCCTGAAAACATTTTAAATGTATAAAAATATGAAACCACTTATTTATTCATGCTCCGGTTGCTCCAGTGCCGCACAAATGGCCAACTACATAGCTATTCAAATTGACAGAAAAGGAATTGCTGATATGTCATGTATTGCAGGGGTTGGAGGCAATGTGAAAAAATTAGTAAATACAGCGAGATCCGGAAGCGAAATTATTGTTATTGATGGATGCCCGTTGGCTTGTTCAAAAGCATGCTTAAGCCATCATTCAATAGAGCCTGATTTGCATTTTGAACTCACAGGTTATGGTGTTAAAAAACAAAATCATGTTGACTTTGATCAGGAACAGGCTGATGAACTCTTACAAATGATTGCAACGAAAATTGAAGAAAATAATTTGTCTCCTTTATTGAATAATATCGAAAATATGAAACCGAAAATTGAGATGTTATCTCCTGTTGATTCTTTTGAAAATTATACAGGTAAATGAATTCTAATTCTTAAAGTGTCAGAGCGAAAGCCGCTCAGCCGTTTATCAAACCTCTCACGATTACACCGCAAGTAAAATAGCTACATAATGGCAAACAGCGGCTGCCAGCACAAAGAAATGCCAGACCGCATGATTGTAAGGATATTTTTCCCAGAGGTAAAAAATAACGCCTAAAAGATAAAGAGCGCCACCAATAAGAATCATCGTCATTACATCACCGGGAATATGGGTGAAGAATTTACTTCCGCCTGCAATCAGTATGCATCCCATAGCTACATATACAATCGTTGAAATAATATTCCATTTGCCGGTAAAAAAAATTTTGAAAACAATTCCCAATGAAGTCAAACCCCATAATACTATCAGCAACGTAATGCCAAAAGTATTTTTCATATAGATTAATAAAAATGGTGTGTAGGTACCGGCTATCAAAAAATAAATACTGATATGATCAAGGATCTCAAATACCCGTTTTGCCTGTGCCTGTTGAAACCCGTGATAGAGCGTAGAAAAAGTAAAAAGTTGTAAAAAACAAAATCCGTAAATAGCTGCGCCAATAACGCCTGATGTATTATTACTTTTTATGGCAAAAGCAATCAGAATAGGAATACTTACAATGCCAAAAATAATTCCAAAGCCATGTATGATGCTGTTTACGAGTTCCTGCTGAATTCTTATATCGCGTTCAGAGGCTTGCATAATTTTTCTGCAAATTTACCAAAATCGTTGCAGCATTTTCCAGCTTTTAAAAGTGATATTCGTGAGCAAAAGCTTACAGAAGAACGTATGCAAAATATACAATACGCCTTAATTGCACTTAGCATCATCATCTTCATTACATCCTTTTTATTTTTAAGCAGAGCTATTATCTATAATGAAAGATTGATCTTGTTTTTTGGTGTGCACGGTTTATTCGTAGTGTTTAAATTTGTAAACTTATTAATTCATCTATGGTTTTCTTTCATTACTCATGTATCGCTTGTGTTTATGATGCCTGCGTTGGTATAGATTGCAATACTGCTTATTCCTATGCATCATAAGTTAGAACTTTGGATAAAAGATAAAATGATCGGGAAAAATAAAGCCATACGTTTGTCAGCGGCAAAGAAGACGATTGAGAAGCTTGACAAGAAATAATTTTTTTGGCTAAAACAAATTATATAGAACTGAATTGCTTCATGCTTTGAGAAATTGGGATGCAAAAATTATAAATAAAATAATGGAAGTCCGTCATCATCTCAAAATAGAAAAGAAAAATTTTGAAAAATATTTCTTAACGCCCATTATGATATTACTTGCAATAACAACAGGGTTTTCATAGAAACATGCGCAGAAAATTTGCTCAAAAAAAATCTCTATTTATCAATAAAATCAAAACCAAATGCGAAAAATTTTATTACTCATCATTCAGTTAATGTGTATTTGTTCTTTACATGCGCAAAACGAGACAAACTATAATCCGCATGAGTTGTTTACCCAAAACTTCCAAATGCCTCCGGGCAATGAGTTTCGTTCAGCAAAAGGAATTCCCGGGCCATCTTATTGGCAGAATAGCGCGAGCTATCTGATACATGCAACACTAAATGAAAAAGATACCAGCATCGCAGGAGATGTTACGATTACTTATACCAATAACAGCCCGGATAAATTAGATTATGTATGGTTGCAATTGGATCAGAATATTTTTAAAAAATCATCAAGATCTGTTGCGGCTACAAAATATCCGGGAGATGACTTTGAAGTACTTAATGCAGTGGATGGCGGTTATAAAATAAAAGATGTAACGGTAAGTTATGGTGGCAAAACATATACGGTTGAACCCATCATCACCGATACAAGAATGCAGATACGTTTGCAAACACCTATGCTTCCAAAAGGTGATAAAATATCGGTAAAACTAAATTTCAGTTTCAATATTCCGCTTGATGGAGCCGGTCGTTTTGGAAGGCAATACACAAAGGGTGGCGTTATATATCAAATAGGCCAATGGTACCCGCGTGTATGTGTGTATGATGATGTGGAAGGATGGAACACTCTTCCCTATTTAGGCCAGGGTGAATTTTATTGTGAATATGGCGATTATGATTATTACATAACAGCACCTTCAGAAATGATTGTATATGGTTCCGGTGATTTACAAAATTCAAAAGATGTATTAACTGCAACAGAAATTAAAAGATTAGCGCAGGCAGCAACAAGTGATAAAACAGTTGACATCATCAGTGCAGATGAAGCAGGCAAAGCAAACACCCGTCATTCTGCTAAAGAAAATCTTACCTGGCATTTTACCATGCAGAACACAAGAGATGTTGCCTTCGCCGCGGGCAAAGTCATGATATGGGATGCCGCAAAAATCAATCTTCCATCAGGTAAAAAAGCATTAGCCATGTCGTGCTACCCGGTTGAAAGTATAGGTGATACGGCATGGTCGCGGTCAACAGAATATCTAAAAGCCAGCATTGAAATATATTCCAAAAATCTTTTTGAATACCCCTGGAATGTTGCCATCAGCAGTGCCGGTATTACGCCTGGTATGGAATACCCCGGATTGATATTTGATGACTATAGAGAAACAAAAGCGCGTCTATGGTTTTTAATTGCACACGAAATAGGACATGACTGGTTTCCTATGATAGTAGGAAGCAATGAAAGAAAATATATGTGGCAGGATGAAGGGATTAATACTTATATAAACTATATAGCCAACGATCTTTTTAATAATGGCGAATATCAAACTGATCCATCTTATTTTGAAAAGGGTTTTTTTGCTTCAAGGGATTATGAACAATTCATGCAATACAAAGATCCGTTGATGACAGTGTCTGATGCGATGGATGTAGATCAGCATTACCAGTTTTATGGCAAAACTGCGTATGGCTTAAACCTGTTGCGTACCGTGGTTGTTGGCAAAGAAAGGTTTGATTATGCCTTTAGAAAATATACGGAAGCATGGGCATTTAAACATCCCACACCTTACGACTTTTTTCATTGCATCAACAATGCAGCCGGTGAAGACCTGAATTGGTTTTGGAAAGAATGGTTCTTCACCACATGGAAATTAGACCAGGCAATTACCGATGTGAAATATGTTGATAACGATCCGGCAAAAGGCGCATTAATCACTATTGAAAATAAAGGCAAAATGATACTGCCTGTTATCTTAAAAATTCAGCAAAACAATGGTGATACAGGCATTGTAAAATTGCCTGTTGAAATATGGCAACGCGGTGGCACATGGGTGTTCAAATATGCCTCAACACAAAAAATAGATAAAATAATACTTGATCCTGAAAAAGTATTGCCTGATGTTGACAGAAGCAATAATGAATGGAGTACAGGCAATAAATAGAATAACTTACAAAGAAGAATTGTTAATAAGCGAAATATAGAAATTTCCGCACAATAACTAACCAAAACAATGGAAGTACATCATCATCCCAAAGTAGAAAAGAAAAATTTCAAAGAATATTTTTTGGAATTCTTAATGATATTTCTTGCAGTAACTATGGGATTTATTGCGGAGAATATTCGCGAACACATAACAGATAACCAAAGAGAAACAGAGTATGTTCAGTCGCTGTATAACGATATGGAACAAGACAGCGCCAATATTCAATTAGTAGAGCTGAGAAATAATCTTCAGATAAAAGTATTCGACTCATTAATCCTGCTTATTCAGCAACCTTCGCTTGACAGCAATGAAATAAACCGGCTTTACTTCTTTGCCAGGTTTGCAACAAGAACCACGAATTTTGAACCCACAAACCGAACCATATCGCAATTAAATAATTCAGGCAATTTCAGGCTTATCAGAAATGTTTCGCTTGCAGACAGTATCCTCGACTATGAGCGCCGGCTTAGCATATTCGAAGAAAACCATATTGTAAGCGGTGAGGAGCAAAAATTGTTGTACCCTTTTATTGCAACCATTTTTGAGGCGAATGTTTTTCAAACTATGGTAGACAGTTTAACTAATTTTATTTATCCTCCAGCAGGTTTACATACAATAGATGCTTCTGATAAAAAATTAATACGCCAGTTCATCTATTACCTGCACCAGGTAAAATCAACAAGAGTAGCTGAAAAAATAAACCTGCAAAGAATTACTCAGGAAACAAGTACAATCAGAAACATCATTAAAGCAAACTATAAAATAGAATAGACTTTATGGAAGTACATCACCACCCCAAAGTAGAAAAGAAAAATTTCAAAGAATATTTTTTGGAATTCTTAATGATATTCCTTGCAGTAACGCTTGGCTTTTTTGCGGAGAATATCAGGGAAAATATTTCAGATAATAAACAGGAAAATGAATATGCACGATCAATGATAATTGATCTTAAAAATGATGCAAACATGTATAATAGTTTTGACTCGCTTAGTCTTGGCTATTGTAACATGGTTGATACAATTCTTGGTTCGCTTAAAATCAATAGCCCCAATACAGGTAAAATGTATTACCTCGCAAGAAGGCTTACCATGCTGGGTTCTGCTGCTCCGTCTTTAAATGCAAAAACATATTTGCAAATGACGAGTACAGGCGCATTCAGGGTAATAAAACATCAGCGCATTGCAGATAGTATTGCATTATATTATCAATTAATGAAGTCATTCGATTCATGGTCTGATATTGAGCGTACACGTGTAAACAGTTTAATTGCGGTAAACGATAAGTTATTTAATGCAGATGTTTTTTTCTCGCTATATAAAGCAATAGAATTTAAAAGCGATTCGCTTCAGCAGATCATTAACAGCAATCCTGCTCTTATAACTAATGATGTGCATGATATTAATGCTGTGAAAATGCAATATCAATATTATTATGGTTTTTTGAAACTTATGATAGTGCGCGATTTATTTGCATCGGCTCAGGCAAAAAAATTAATTGCAGTTTTAGAAAAAGAGTATCATATAACAGAATGAAAACATTCATAAAATCTCATCTTTATACAAACCAAAACTAAATGGAAGTACATCATCATCCCAAAGTAGAAAAGAAAAATTTCAAAGAATATTTTTTGGAATTCTTAATGATATTTCTTGCCGTAACAATGGGATTTTTTGCAGAAAGTTTTAGAGAACATATCGTTAACAAAGAAAGAGAAAAACAATATATCCATTCATTTTATGAAGACCTGGAAAGCGACCAAAAAAATCTGCCGGAGTTAATAAATAATATTAAAAAACAACAAGTGCAACCGGGTGAATCTTTGCCGCTTTTATTCAGTAAAGCAAGCACCACTACGCCTGCAGATTCAATTTATTATTTTCTCAGGGACTTTATAAGGCAACAAGGTATCAGAGCGTTTATAACTGATAAGACTATTGAGCAAATAAAAAATGCAGGAGAAATGAGGCTGATAACAAATAAATACATCGCTGATAGCCTGATTAATTATTATAAGGAAATTGTTTTAATCGATTATTTGCAACAAAGTCTTCTTGGGTATAAGTCTAAATTACTCGATAATATTCCGCTTATTCTTAAAAGTTCAGATTATGTAACCGTGATAAATAGTTCAGATGGAGTAATTATGCCTGCACGCCATGTATACCTTTTTAATAATAACCCCTTTGTTGTGAATAGAGTTCTTATAGAAGTAGAAGATATTAGAGCCTTAAGTAATACTATTAAAAGTGAAATTGAATTATTACTGAGAGAAAATAGTGAAATAGAAAAACTGATCGAAGCTGAATATAAAATTGAAAACTAACGAACATGGAAGTACATCATCACCCACACGTAGAAAAGAAAAATTTCAAAGAATATTTTTTGGAATTCTTAATGATATTTCTTGCAGTAACCATGGGCTTTTTTGCAGAAAATATTCGTGAAAAGTTAAGCGATCATGCAAAAGGAAAAGAATATGTTATCAGTATAAAAAAGGATTTGGCGGCTGACACAGTAAGCTTGAATATCTGGATACCTAATCTTTTTCAAAAAGTAAATGATTTTGATACACTCATTTCATTGCTGCAAATTTCCGGCA
>JBDTLW010000043.1:0-8704 GCA_039934575.1 Parafilimonas sp.
TCACCGGTGTGTTAGGCCGCGCCATCAGTTTAAATGAAGGATGGCTGGTTTGGTGGCGTATGTTTATTACAGCAATCAGCTTATGGATATTATTTTATTTTTTAAAACGTATCCGGAAAATTTCGTTGAAAGATTTCTTAAAACTTGCAGCTGTTGGCACTGTGCTTTCATTGCATTGGCTTACATTTTATGGCAGCATTAAATATTCAAACGTTTCTATTGCCCTAACCTGCTTAAGCACCACAGGATTATTAAGCGCCGTTATTGAGCCTATGTTTTTCAGAAGAAAAATAAATATGTATGAACTTGTACTTGGCTTGTTTGCGCTTGCCGGTATCCTTTTAATTTATGTAACGAACCTATCTTTTTCAACGGGTATTTATGTTGGTTTAATTTCTGCAATATTAACCGTGCTTGTATCTGTAATGAATAAAAAACTGATTGCAGGATATGCCCCGGAAACAATTACGCTATACCAGTTAACGGGTGGTTTTTTAGGATTAAGTATTTTACTCCCGGTGTATGATCTTCTCTTTCCATCAATACAAAAAATACCGCAGCATTTTGATTTGCTCTGGCTGATAATATTAAGCTGGTTTTGTACCATCCTTACATTTATGCTGTATATAAAGGTGCTAAAAAAAGTAAGCGCCTTCACTGTAAACCTCACACTTACATTAGAACCTGTATATGGAATTATTCTTGCTTTCGCTATTTATAATGAAAATAAAAGCCTGAGTAAATATTTTTTCTTTGGTTTTGGTTTGATATTGATCGCCGTGTTTTTACAAATGATGAGATTAGTAAAAGAACAAAGAAAATTACCGGTAAATCCCCTGTAAACAGGTTATAGTACTGCAGTACTATATTGGATGATTATAGTATTATAATACTATATTTTGTAATTATAGTGTTATAGTACTATATTTGATGATTATAGTATTACAGTACTATATTGCAAAAAACAAATTATTGTGAGCAAGGATACAAAAGCTGTTATAATTACGGGAGATATGATAGCTTCCGCAAAATATACACCTGTACAAAGAAAGAAATTTCAAAACAGGCTGAATGCTTTTATTAAAAAGATCAGCAGCAGTTACACTGATTTTAAAGCTGAACAATTTCGAGGAGACAGCCTGCAGTGCATTCTTACAAAAAACAAAACGGCTGCATTACGTATTGCATTGTCGCTGTACTGTTATTTAGCAGCTGAAGATTTTAAAATGAGGCAGTCTATTGGCGTTGGTGAAGTAAATTTCACCGGCAATAATATAATTACTTCAGACGGAACTGCCTTCAGGCTTTCAGGCGAAAATATTGATGAGCTTAAAAAAAGAAATGAGCTTATCAGCATTGCATTTGAAGAAGCCTCATTTAATGAAGAATGGAAAGTACACAGCACTTCATTAAATTATTTCCTTGAGCGTTTAAGCAACGCGCAGGCTGAAGCTTTATATCTTCAGTTACAAAATGCAAGGCAGGAAGAGATTGCAAAAGCATTGCATATTTCGCAGCCATCTGTGCACCAGCGTTTGCAGGCTGCAGGCTGGACAGTTATAAACCGTATGTTACAAAGATTTGAAACAGTTACAGCAGTTTAATATATTTAATTATGCAAATACTTCTTCAATGGATTGCAGTACACTTGTTTGCTGATTTTGTTTTACAAACAAAAAAATTTATTGAGCAAAAGAAAACACGTAAAGCCGGTTCCTGGTTTTTGTATGTGCATTGCGCAATACATGCCGGTTTAGTGTATTTGTTTTCGCCGGATAAATCTTTATGGATAATTCCTGTAATTGTTTTTATAACACATTACTTCATTGATCTGTGGAAGCTTTATCAAAAAGAAAACGCGTTTACGTTTGCGGCAGACCAGTTTTTGCATTTGCTTGTTTTAGCTATTATATGGCTCATCTTTTATCAGCCGTTTCACTGGGCTTCGTTTCATTTATTATTGCTGCTTGATGATTTTAATTTTTGGCTGATACTAACTGCATATCTTTTTACAATATTTCCACTGGCATATTTTCTTGGATATGCAACACAGCGCTGGAGAAAAGATATTGAGCAAAATGGTGAGCGTTCGGCCACAAGCCTAAGTGAAGCAGGAAAATGGATCGGTGTTTTTGAAAGAATACTTGTACTTACGTTTGTACTAAATAATCATTTTGAAGGTATCGGTTTTTTAATTGCAGCAAAATCAATTCTGCGGTTTAATGATGTAAAGGGAGATAATATGCGCAAAGAAGCTGAATATATTTTAATTGGAACGCTGATGAGCTTTGCATCATCCATCCTTATTGGGATTTTTGTCAGGTTATTGATGAAATAATTTTACATCTTTATTGTACATCAACAAGCACAACATCAAAATACAAAGGCGCGTTAGGTGCAATAACACCAGATATACCGGTGCAGCCATACGCAAGCGAAGATGGTATTACCATTTTTATACGCCCTCCTTTTTGTATATATGGTATTGCAATACGCCAGCCTTCAATAAACTGGTTTAAGGGTAATGTAACCGGGGTTCCTGTTTTATCTTCTATCACCTGGTCATCAAGAGTTGTAGTGGTATAAGTGACCGTAATTACTGAATTTATATCAGGTGTTACGCCAGAGCCCGGGTCTATCACCTGGTAATAAATTCCATTGGTATCAACTGTACAGGTAATACCATGTGCACTGCAAAAAGCTGCCATTGATGCTGCTTCTGAATCTGGTAAAACAGGCACACAGCCGGCATCATTTTTTTTATTACAGGTAATACATGTGAATGCAATAAAAAGTAAAATCGCTATTTTCTTCATCATCTTCTTTTGATAAAAGTCCTTGCAGCAATTAATTAAAATATTATTTTATTCGGCATTTGCTTCATCTGCCTTATTCAATTCATCCTTAATTTTTAATTCTTTAAACGCCTGTTCATTCATTTCCCATCTGAATTTTTTATAAAAAAAACTTGTAAACACAACTATGCCTGCTATACATATAAACAAAACAACAGGGCTGCTTTGAGATTGTGCAACCATATTGGCTCTTTCATACCAGCCGGAATCTAAAAGTAAAAGTATAGCTGCACCTAATGATAAACCAATGGGCAGCCCGGGGAATAATTGCTTTAATATGGATTTTTCTTTTATCCGGTTTTCTTCCCAATACTTAATAAATGCTTTTTCTTTTTCTGAAAGCATAATAAATACAGATAACCTGTCTTTAGCTAACGCTGCTTTACTTTTTATATTGCATAAAAATTAACAGCCATAAGCTCTTTTGCATTCAGAAACAAAAAAATATTTTTGCACTCTGCATTAGATTTGCGGTATAAAAATTATTGTGAACAGATTTGATACTTACATAATCGATTATTTGTACGAAAAAAAAGAAGTTGCTCTTAGTAAGATAGGGATTATTAAAGCTTCAGCTTTTTCTGCAGAGCATGCACAACAGGCTTCAATAGAATTTACCTGCAACAAAAAAATATCTACTTCAGAAGAATTAATAAATTATATCGCTGAAAAAACAGCTAAAAATAAATCACTGATTGCAGCAGATATTGAATCGCATTTAGCGCAGACAAGAGAATTTCTTAATATTGGCAAGAGCTATGAAATAGCTGATATTGGTTTTATTAAATCAAATAACAGCGGTGTGTATGAATTTATACCTTACTCTGAAATAAATAAACCCGCAAGAACAAGCACACAACCGGATAAGCATACAAAAACCAACAGCCGTTCTATCATTCAGGTTATTACTTTACTTATTGTGGTTGCAATTCTTTCAGGCTTGGGCTGGGAGGCTTACCAGTTTTTTATAAAATCAAAAACCAATAATACAGCAGCTTTAATAAAAAATAATTCAGATACTGCAACAAAGGTTTCAAATACAGTTGTTCAGAACAGCAATGATATTAATGACACAAACAGTATTACAAAACAGCAAATTCAATATTCAGCAAATGATATAGTAAACATCAGGTATATTTTTGAGACAACTGCCTCAGAGTTGCGTGCACAAACAAGAACCGCGCAATTAAAAAGTTTTGGTAACAATGCAGGCTTTGACAGCATTATAAACAACCATACTAAATTTTATTCTCTATATATTATAAAACCAACTAAGATTTCAGATACACTTACGGTAAAAGATTCTTTGGCTAAATTTTTACAAAGAGATATAAACCTTGAAATAGAAAAAAAATAACCCCTGTTTTATACCCCGATATTCAGTTTTTAATTTTCAGAAAATAGTACAACAACATACCTGCATTAGAAGCTGCATTTTCTAAAGCTATGCGGTTAACTTTTGTAGGATTGGTGATGTTGGCAGAGAGTTCCATTACCGATTTATACATTGCATCAAATTAAAACTCACGTTCTCCAAACTCTGTTTTAGGCAGCTTATCTTTTGCTTTTAATGTATTAAGATTTAAACTAAAATTAAGCATCAGCACATCAGTTTCGTAAATGTAATTCGTGCTTGTATAAAAATTATTTCCTGATGTAGTTATACGTTGACGGTTGCTTTCTTTCATACCTAAATCAATATTCTGCCATTGAAAAGATGCTGCAAAACGGCCATTGCCAAAGCTCTTTTTTACAGATAAATTAGGTGATAAAAATCTTGAATCTTCCCCTTGTGCTGTTGGCCTTTTGGAAAGGTAATTTACATTAGCCTGCAGGTTTACAGTTTTCGCTAATTTAAAATCTGTATTAGCGTTTATTGAATAAACCCAGGCTTTATTATCAACTGAGGTAGTAATGCCCAGGATAGTTACATCACCATGAATTTTGTAATTATACACATTACCCCCAACATATAAATTCCACCATTTGGTTAATTGTAAATTGGTACCAATTTCAAACCCAATAGATCGTGCTTTACCTGCATTTGTAAACAAGCGGTTTAGAATGGAGTCGTTATATATGCTGTTTACTCTTTGTATCGAATTTTTAACTCCCTGGTAGTAAAGCGTGGCAAATGCAGAGCCCTTGCTGAAGCTCCTTATAATTCCTGATTCGGCAAGGCTGACAAATTCGGGTAATACATCGGGATCGCCCTGTTCTAAACTCTCAGAATGTTCTCTTTCCGCAATTGGGTTTAACTCATTATTAGTGGCTCTTTGTATCCGCCTGCTATAACCTGCTTTCAATTTCCAGGAGCTATTGAGGCTGTATAAAATATTAGCTGAAGGAAACAAGTTAGATAAATTAAGATGATGCGCGGGTTGAGGTGTTTTGTTATAAACCAGGTCAACTGTTCTCTTAGAATATTCATATCTTAACCCACCCATATATTCTAACCTGGCAGCCTTTGCAGAATACTCACTATAAAAAGCATGAATGATGTTGATTGATTTAGCTGAACCTATAAAGCGGTCATAGTCAGGTTGTGGTGGTATAGGATTTATCACGTATCCATAATTTCCTTCCTGGTAATCGTGCCTGAATTGATAGCCGCTTTCTAATTTTCCTTTTCCTATGGTAACAACATGGTCTATCTTAAAGCGATAACCATCCAATGGTTTTGTATAAGGATTATATACTGATTGAATGGTATCTGCAGGACTATCGTTTGTCAAATTCAGGTTCCTGTCATTGCCATATAAATCATCTTTTTCATAAAGGAAAGATGCTGATACAGTTGATTTGTTTTTAAAAACATGCGTATAATCCAGGCTGCCTAAAATGAAGTTGCCCTGCTTGGTTTCCAGGTTATTGTTATAGTAAGGATTGCTTTGCAATAAGTTATCCGTAATTAAATCAGATGTGGTATTCTGATAATAAAGAGCAGCCAACCGCTGCTGATATTTCTTGCCCGCAAAAAAGCCTGCTGCAAAAGTATTGCTGCTGTCAGCACTAAAACCAACGTTTGCCCTGCCTGTATAATTATAACGGTTAAAGCTTCTTTCACCTTCAGATGGAAAACGTGTGATCGTATTTTCGGTAGGGTTTTTTACATAAGCATCGCCCTCACGGTAACCGTTTAAATCATTGCGTGTATAATTACCACCAATAGAAACATCCCACTTATTTTTCTTATAGTTTAAAGTTACATCACCACCAAAACGTAGCGGTGTCTGGCCGTTATTATAAGTAGTTGTGCTTGGCAATCCATATTGAGCATTGGCTGTAAAACTGGTACCATTGCCAGCGCCTTTTTTGGTGATAATATTTATGATGCCTCCTTTACCATCTGCATCGAACCTGGCTGAAGGCGCCGTAATTAATTCAATGTTTTCAATTGAATTGGCAGGCAACTGACTTAAGATTGTTTGCGCATCAGTTAATACAGGCTTGCCATTTATCATTACCTGAAAACCTGTTGATCCACGAACACTTATTTCGCCCTGACCATTTACAGATACAGATGGAAGGTTTTTTAAAACATCTATTGCAGAACCACCTTTTGCTGATTCAAACTGGCTGGCACTGTAAGACTGTTTATCTATCTTATTTAAAACATCTGCTTTTTTACCAACTACTTTCACTTCATTCAACAAAAGTTCACCAGGAGTTATATTAATATTACCCAGCTCTTTCACTTCGTTTTTGCTTATACTAAATGCAGGTATAATAGCAGTATTATATCCCATAAATTGTATTTTGATATAGTAACTGCCTGCCGCAATTTTTGTGAATTTAAACCTGCCATCTTCGCTGCTTAATAAACCATTGATTAACACAGAATCAGAACTTTTGTAAAGTGCAATTGTAGCATAGCTTAATGGTGTATGGTTTGTTGTATCATATACATTGCCATTGATGGTATTATTCTGCGCTAAAGTAATTTGAGTAATCGTCAAAAGAAATACATGTAAAACTAACTGCAAAGGTTTCATGTTGCTGCTGCGTTTCAATAAGCTTTATAGAGCAAAGAACGTAATAAAATACTAAAACGCAGTTTTAGCCAAAACAAAAAAGGCCGTCGTAATGACAGCCTTTTTTTGTTTAACTATGCTTAAATATTAATAATCCATTCCCATTCCACCGCCACCTGGCATTGCAGGTACAGAAGATTTAGGTTCAGGTTTATCAGCAATTACACATTCTGTTGTTAGCAACATACCTGCGATAGAAGCTGCATTTTCCAAAGCTACACGGGCAACTTTAGTAGGATCTATAATACCTGCAGAAAATAATTTTTCATACTTTTCTGTGCGTGCATTAAATCCAAAATCGCCTTTACCTTCTTTAATTTTCTGAACAACGATTGAACCTTCAATACCTGCATTAGCAACTATCTGGCGCAATGGTTCTTCCAAAGCACGCTTAACAATGCTGATACCTGTCATTTCATCTTCATTGTCGTTCTTTAATTTATCCAAAGCTTCAACTGCACGAATGAAAGCAGTACCGCCACCAGGAACAATTCCTTCTTCGACAGCAGCGCGAGTTGCATGCAATGCATCATCAACACGATCTTTTTTTTCTTTCATTTCCATTTCTGTTGCAGCGCCAATATTTAATACAGCAACACCTCCGCTTAATTTAGCAAGACGTTCCTGTAATTTTTCTCTATCGTAATCAGAAGTTGTTGATTCGATTTGCGCTTTGATCTGGTTTATGCGTGCAGTGATATCTTCTTTCTTACCTGAACCGCCAACGATAGTTGTATTGTCTTTATCAATAGTAACTCTGTCTGCGCGTCCCAGATAAGTTAAGTCAGCATTTTCTAATTTATACCCTTGTTCTTCGCTTACTACAATACCTTTTGTAAGTATTGCAATATCATTCAGCATTTCTTTTCTGCGATCCCCAAAACCAGGAGCTTTTACAGCAGCTACTTTAATTGTACCGCGAAGCTTATTCACTATCAAAGTTGCTAATGCTTCACCTTCCAGATCTTCAGCAATAATTAATAAAGGAGCACCTTGCTGAGCAATTTTTTCAAGAATATGAAGAATATCTTTCATAGCGCTTATCTTCTTATCATAAATAAGAATGTAAGGCTTTTCCAGTTCCACTTCCATTTTCTCGCTGTTGGTAACAAAGTAAGCAGAAAGATAACCGCGATCGAATTGCATACCTTCTACAATTTCAATATTGGTATCTGTACCTTTTGCTTCTTCAACAGTGATAACACCATCTTTACCCACTTTACCAAATGCTTCTGCAATCAGCTTTCCGATTGTATCATCATTATTTGCAGATATAGATGCAACCTGCTGAATTTTGCTTGCATCTGAACCAACAGTTTGTGACTGTGATTTTAAATGTTCAACAACAGCAGTTACAGCTTTATCAATACCGCGTTTTAAATCCATAGGATTTGCACCGGCAGCAACATTTTTTAAACCTTCACTGATAATTGATTGAGCGAGAACAGTAGCAGTAGTTGTACCATCACCTGCAATATCGGCAGTTTTAGAAGCAACTTCTTTTACCATTTGTGCGCCCATATTTTCAATTGGGTCTTCCAATTCAATTTCTTTGGCAACCGTAACACCATCTTTTGTAATAGAAGGAGCGCCAAATTTTTTCTCTAATACTACATTACGACCTTTAGGTCCTAAAGTAACTTTTACCGCGTTCGCTAAAATATCAACGCCGCGTTTCATTTTATTTCTTGCTTCAATTTCGAAGAAGAGTTGTTTAGCCATAATTATTAATTTGAAAATTTTAGAATTTGAAATTTGAAAATGCAACAATTAAACAATCGCTAAAATGTCGCTTTCTCTCATGATGAGATAGTC
>JBDTLW010000044.1:0-8656 GCA_039934575.1 Parafilimonas sp.
TGCAAAATTGCGTCGCGCACAGGAAGCTATTTTGCAAATGCGTCCTTATGCACAAAAGCTGCAGGAAATGCTTAGCAATATTGTTAGTAATGCAGAAGGTGGCGCCAGCATTAAACTTGCGGAAGAAAGAACTGTTGAAAAAGTTTTATTTATTGTAGTTACCAGCGATCGCGGATTATGCGGAGGCTACAATTCAAACATTGCCAAGCTTGTAAAACAAACCATCGCTGAAAAATATAATACGCAATTTCAAAAAGGAAATGTAACCATCTGGAATATTGGTAAAAAAGGCTGGGAAAATCTAACACGCTCAGGCTATAAAACAAAAGACACATATAAAGATACTTTTCTTAACCTGAAATTTGAGAATGTACAAAAAGCTTCACAAGCCGCTATGAAAGCTTTTGAAAACAAAGAGTTTGATGCAGTGGAAATTGTGTATAGTGAATTTAAAAATGCAGCTACCCAACGTTTTACAGTTGAACAGTTTTTACCCATTCCAAAAGTGCAAAAAAAGGAAGGTGCAAAAAAAGCTGATTTTATTTTTGAGCCTGATAAAGAAGAACTGATTGCTGAATTGATGCCTAAGATTTTAAACACACAATTGTATAAAGCTGTATTAGATGCAAATGCCAGCGAACATGGAGCACGTATGACAGCTATGGATAAAGCCAGTGAAAATGCAAATGATTTATTAAAGGCGCTTCGCATTGCTTACAACCGTGCACGCCAGGCAGCAATTACCACAGAGCTTACTGAAATTATCAGCGGCGCTGCAGCATTGAATGGTTAAACCCCAACCCTAAATGGGAGTGAGAATAACTCGTGAACTTATAAACTTGGAACTTAAAATCATCATACCACATATTGAAGCATTAATCTTTGCCAGTGAAAAGCCATTAACTGCATTGGATATTGTTGAGCTGATTAATAATGCTTTTGGTTTTATGGAAGAACGCATCAATCTTGACCAGGTTGAAAGTTGTATAGAAGGTATCCATGAAAAATATCAGTCAGAATTTTACCCGTTTGAAGTAAAAGAAAGCGGCGGCGGCTGGCAATTTCTTACCAAAAAAGATTTTCATAAAACCATTGCACAATTAAATGGCGATAAATTTTTAAAACGTTTATCAACTGCCGCAATGGAAACACTTGCCATTATTGCATATAAACAACCTATAACCAAAGGTGAAATAGAAAGTATCCGCGGCGTAAACAGCGATTACAGTATTCAGAAATTATTAGAAAAAGAATTAATTGTAATTACAGGGCGAAGCGAAAACCTTCCCGGTAAACCATTGATATATGCAACCTCGCGCAATTTCATGGATTATTTCGGTATCAATTCTTCTGAAGACCTGCCTAAAATAAAAGAAGTTTTCGGTGAACAATTTGTGCAGCCAACTTTGATCAACCAAAGCGATTTTAAAACTGCTGAGGCAGAAAATGAAAATAATTTGATCGTTACTGAAAGCGGTGAAATTGTTGGGGATAGTGAATCAAATCAATCAGAATAATTTTCTTATTAATTCTAATCCAATCCTGCTCTTATTTTTGCAGACTAATTTTTATTCATGTCGCAACAACTAAGCAAAGAACAACTCATTGAGATTGCAAAAGAATTTGGAACTCCTGTTTACATTTATCATGCAGAAAAAATAGAAGAGCAATTGCATGAATTGAATACAGCTTTTAAAGATTGTAATGCTAAGTTTTTTTATGCAGCCAAAGCATTAACTAACATCAATATTTTAAAATTGATGAAAAGTCTTGGCGCCGGTGTTGATTGTGTAAGTATTAATGAAGTGCAGCTTGCTTTAAAAGCCGGCTTTAATCCTGGTGAAATTTTGTTTACGCCCAACTGTGTTGATTTTGAAGAAATAGAAGCGGGTAAAAATTTAAACGTGCATATCAATATAGACAGCATTTCTATGCTGGAGCGTTTTGGTAATAAATATGGAGATACTTACCCTGTTTGCATCCGTTTAAATCCGCATATTATGGCGGGTGGAAATTTTAAAATTTCCACCGGGCATGTGGATAGCAAGTTTGGAATTTCTATTCACCAGGTAAGGCATATTGAGCGTATTGTAAAATCAACCAACCTAAAAGTAAACGGGTTGCACATGCATACCGGCAGCGAAATAAAAGATACCAATGTTTTTATTGCCGGTCTTGAAATTATGTTTGAAATGGCACGCCATTTTCCGGATATAGAATTTGTTGATTTGGGTAGCGGCTTTAAAGTGCCCTATTATGACGATGATGTAAAAACCGATATAGATGATTTAGGCAAAAGATTAGCGGAAGCGTTTTCAAAATATGAAAAAGAAAACGGGAAAAAATTAGAGATATGGTTTGAACCCGGAAAATTTTTAGTGAGCGAGGCAGGTTATTTTATAGTAAAGGCAAATGTGGTAAAACAAACAACTGCCACGGTTTTTGCAGGTGTTAACAGCGGGTTCAATCATTTAATAAGACCGATGTTTTACGAAGCCTATCATCGCATAGAAAATATAAGTAACCAACATGGCGCAGAACGCATTTATACAGTTGTGGGAAATATTTGTGAGACGGACACATTTGCCTGGGATAGAAAATTAACTGAAGTGCGGGAAGGTGATTATCTTGTTTTTTATAATGCCGGGGCTTATGGTTTTGAAATGAGCAGTAATTTTAATTCACGTTTAAAACCAGCGGAAGTATTGGTGAAAAATGGTAAAGCACAATTAATAAGAAAGCGTGATGAGTTTGAAGATTTGTTGCGTAACCAGGTTGAAGTGTTGTAATAAGATGCAAGTTGCAAGATGCCGGATGCATTAAAAACTTGCAACCGGCAACCAGAAACCAGAAACAAATAACTATGATCGAAGTAAAAAATTTAAAGAAAAGTTTTGGTGATAAAACAATCATCGAAGATATAAGCGGAGTAATGGAAACCGGTAAGTGTAATCTTATTATTGGTGCAAGCGGAAGCGGTAAAACAGTGTTTACAAAATGTATTGTTGGTTTATTCAAACCTGATACAGGAGAAATTTTGTATGATGGGAAAAACATGCTTGATATGGACCGTGAAGAGAGAACCAGATTGCGTCAGCAGATTGGAATGTTGTTTCAGGGTTCTGCTTTGTTTGATTCAATGACGGTAGAACAAAATATAATTTTTTCGCTGGATATGTTTTCAAACATGAGTTACCGCGATAAAAAGAAACGTGTTGATGAAGTGCTTGAAAAAGTTGAACTCACCGGCACTAATAATAAATATCCGGCAGAAGTAAGCGGTGGTATGAAGAAACGCGTTGGTATTGCAAGAGCTATTGTGCTGAATCCAAAATATCTTTTTTGTGATGAACCGAATAGCGGGCTTGATCCTCAAACTTCGTTGGTAATTGATAAGCTTATTAAAGAGATAACAACAGAATACAATATTACTACGATTGTTGTAACGCATGATATGAACAGCGTGATGGAAATTGGTGATCACATTATGTATCTGTACAACGGCAGAAAAGAATGGGAAGGAAATAATAAAGAAATTATTTTCAGCAAGAGCAAGCAACTGAATGAATTTATTTTTGCTTCGGAATTTTTACAGGGCGCTAAAGAAATTCGCATGTTGGAAGTGCAGGGAAAAATTGATGATGATCACAGCATTGAAGACATTCAAAAATTGTTGAACGAAGAATAATTATTTTGTAACCGCTTTCAGTTGTTTTATTGTTTGCAAAGGATCTGTTGAACTGAAAACTGTATTACCTGCAACCAAAATATCTGCACCGGCTTCCACTAATTCTTTAGCATTTTCAACTGTAACGCCTCCGTCAATTTCAATTAAAACATTTAGGTTTTTTTCAACAATCATTTTACGCAGTTGCTTGATTTTTTCAAACGTATGCGGAATAAATTTTTGCCCCCCAAAGCCCGGGTTTACACTCATAATAAGTACATGATGCAGGTCAGCTAAAATATCTTCTAATAAAAAAACTGGTGTGTGCGGATTGATGGCTACACCGGCATTCATACCCAATTCTTTTATTTGCTGAATATTGCGGTGAAGGTTTGGACAAACTTCAAGATGAACAGTAATATTATCAGCGCCGGCTTTTTTAAATGCCGGAACTAAATTGCCGGGTTCTTCAATCATCAAATGCACATCACAAATTTTTGATGTTGCTTTACGCACATGCTCAATTACAGGAATACCAAAACTTATATTAGGCACAAAGCGCCCGTCCATTACATCTAAATGCAGCCACTCAGCTTCACTTTCATTTACCATTTTACAGGCTTCACCAAGCTTTAAAAAATTAGCAGCTAATAAAGATGGGGCGATGATTGTCATAGTTTCAAGTTTCAATAAATGTGCAAGTTAGTTCATACAATTATAACATCATTGGTTCTAACCTTAGCAGAAAAGCAACATAGCCTTATAACCTTCTTTTGGCAAACGAAAATAATAATGTAATAAGCTTTTTTTGATGCGTTTAATAGATACTGCTGTAAGGTTTTAAAAAAATTTATTCTTGCGCAAGTATGCTCTTAAATATCTTGAGCTATGATATATACTTCGTACCTCATACTTATCTTATTCCGCACCTAACTTTTTCAAATGTACACGCGCTTCATCAATTGTTGGGTCAAGTTGCAGCGATTGTTTAAAACGTAAAACAGCGCTATCTTTTTTATTCATCATTTCATAACAACGCGCCTGGTAGTAATACGCATCAGCATATAAATTATTTACCGTTGCTGCAAACTGAAATACTACAAGCGCTTTATCATATTGTCCTGCATCAAAATAAGCAAGTCCTTTTTCTATGTACGCTTCCATGTATGTGTAGCTGTTTGCAATACATTCATCAAAATATTTTATGGCTTCATTGGTTTTGTGAATACGCGCATAATAAACACCTGTAATAAATGCGCAATGTGCATTATACTCTCTGCCTAAACCCAATGCCTTTACGCGTGAACATAATAAGATGGCACGATCATTTTTTTGTTCAGCATATAAATTGGCAAGCGCAAGCAATGCATCAGGAGATTCATAAATATGTGCGGCGTTTGCATAACTTTTTATTGCGAGTACAGTATCCTGGGCGTCTTCTGCAATCTGTCCCTGCGCATAAAACAAACCATAATTTAAACTGTCATTTTTCACCAACGAATCCATTTGCACAAGCGCTTCTTTATACATAGCAACACTATCTAATGTAAATGCATATTGAAGACGCAAACCTGCACTGTCAGGAAATTGCTGCAATTGTTTTTGCATTGATTGAATTAAAGGCATCATTGCTTTTTTTGCAGAATCATTTTTATGGGAAACAGAATTTCCGTTATTACAAGCTAACAAAATGAAGAAGGCGGCAATGCTTATAAAATATATTTTCATTCCGCGCAAATGTAGCTTTCAAAGAATTATTGAAATGTTTAAAATTGAAAGATCACTCGCTGATTACTGTTTTATGCGCTTTATGTTTGCTGGATATAAATGAATACATCGCGGGTATTACAAACAGCGTTAATATCAGTGAAAATAAAATGCCGCCAACAACTACAATACCTAATGGAACACGACTGCTGGCCGAAGCGCCTAAGCTTAATGCAATGGGCAATGCACCTAATGACGTTGCAAGACTCGTCATTAATATCGGGCGCAAACGCTGATTAGCGGCTTCTATTACGGCAGTGTGTTTATCCATGCCCTGTTCTCTTTTCTTATTGGCAAATTCAACAATAAGAATTCCATTTTTTGTTACCAAACCAATCAGCATGATCATGCCAATTTCAGAAAAAATATTTAATGTTTGATTAAAAACCCAGAGGCTTAATAATGCACCTGCTAATGCTAAAGGCACAGTAAACATAATAGTGAATGGATCAAGAAAACTTTCAAACTGTGCAGCCAGAATTAAATAAATTAATAACAGTGCTAACGTAAAAGCAAAGCCGATATTGGATGAGCTTTCCTGGAAATCTCTTGATGGCCCGCTTAAAGCTGTTTGAAAAGTTTCATCTAAATTTTTATCAGCAATTGCCTGCATGGCTTTAATGCCGTCAGCAATTGTTTTTCCATCTGCAAGTGATGCAGAAATAGTTGCTGCTTTATACCTGTTATAGTGATACAACGTAGTGGGACTGCTGCTTTCCTCCAAATGCACCACGGCGCTTAATGGAATATTTTGCCCGCTTGCATTGCGTACATACAAGCGCGAAATATCTGCAGGTTTATTTCTGTCTGAATATGCAACCTGTGCAATTACCTGGTATTGATCACTGCCCCTGATAAAATATGCAAGACGTCCGCCGCTGAATGCAGCTTGTATGGCTGCAACAACATCTTCGGTACTTAACCCAAGGTCTCTTACTTTCATCCTGTCAACAGATAACTGAATTTCGGGGCGGTTGAATTTCAGGTTTACATCAACGTTGGAAAAAGTAGGGTCTTGTCTTGCTTCATCAAGAAATACGGGAATCACTTTTTTCAGTTTATCAAAATTCATATTTTCTAAAACAAATTGCACAGGCAAGCCACCACGTGAGCCTGAACCAACAGCAATAGTTTGTTCCTGTGTAGCAAAAATTCTGGCTTCATTAAATTTTGATAATTTACTCTGCAGATCATTAGCAATTTCATTCTGCGATCTGCTTCTTTCATTTTTGGGTACTAACCCAATGAATGGGCGTGCCTGGTTTGTTCCGCCTGCGGGTGTTCTGGCAAAAACAAAATCACGCTCCGGCACTGAATCATATAAATAATCTGCAATAGTATCAGTTATCTTTTGCATATACGGAAAGCTGGTGCCTTCAGGCGCTGTAATGCTAAAGCTGATAGAACTTTTATCTTCCAAAGGTGCAATCTCACTTTGCAGACTTTTCATAAATATCAATATAAGAACAAAGCAAACAATAACAATTATGAAAGCGATCCAACGCACTTTCATAAATTTTTCAAGTAATGTTCTATAGCCATTTTCTATGCCTTTAAAAAATGGTTCTGTGCGTTCATAAAATTTTCCATGCCCGGCATTTTTTCCGGTTAAATACACATTCAGTACAGGCGTTATAGTTAATGATACAAATGCGGATATTAAAACCGCACAGGCAAGTGTAATACCAAACTCTCTGAATAAACTGCCTATAAATCCTTCTAAAAAAATTACAGGAAGAAATACGACTGCAAGTGTGACAGATGTGGAAATTACAGCGAAGAAAATTTCTTTACTGCCTTCAAGCGCAGCTTTGCGAATAGGTAATCCGCCTTCTAATTTTCTGAAAATATTTTCTGTTACAACTATGCCATCATCAACCACCAAACCTGTTGCCAATACAATGCCCAGCAGCGTAAGTACATTAATGGTGAAGCCGGCAATGTACATGATAAAGAATGTGGAGATAAGCGAAATGGGAATATCAATTAAAGGGCGAAGCGCTATAAGCCAGTTACGAAAGAAAACGAATATTACAAGCACAACCAATATGAATGAAATTATAAGTGTGTCTTTAACTTCTGCAAGTGAGTTGCGGATGTTGATCGTGTTATCAAATAAAACTTTTAATTGTATATCGCTCTTGCTTGATTTTTGAATATCAGCAAGCCGTTTGTAAAATTCATCTGCAATGGCAATATTATTTGCGCCGGGTTGCGGAATTACATATAAGCCAACAGCATTTACGCCGTTATATTTCCAGCTTGATTCATAAGTTTCTGCGCCTAATTCTACATTCGCAACATCTCCTAAACGTACAATGCCTGTGCTGTCTTCGCGAATGATTAAATTTCTGAATTGTTCTTCAGAAGTTAATCTTCCAACTGTGCGTATGGTAAGTTCTGTTTGGCTGCCATAAATTTTACCTGGAGGAAGATCAATATTTTCTGAATTGAGGGCATTGCGCAGGTCGGTGAATGAAACATTATAGCTATTCATTTTATCCGGATCAAGCCAAAGCCGCATGGCATAACGCTTTTGCCCAAACATACCCACGAGGCTTACACCATTTATAGTTTGAAATTGCTGCTGCAAAACATTCTCACCATAATCACTTAATTCAAGCAGGCTTTTGGTAGGGCTTTGCAAAGCAAGTATTAAAACAAACTGGCTGTTTGCATCTGCTTTTGAAACAACAGGCGGTGCATCAATATCCTGGGGCAATCTGCGGGCAGCCTGGCTTACTTTATCACGCACATCACTGGCAGCAGCTTCAAGATCAACCCCCAAATTAAATTCAACAGTAATATCACTGCTGCCTAAAGAGCTTGATGAGGTGAGCGTTCTTATGCCGGGTATTCCATTGATCTGTTTTTCTAAAGGCTCCGTAATCTGGCTCTCAATAATATCAGCATTGGCGCCTGTATAAGATGTACTTACTGATACAACAGCCGGATCTATTGCAGGATAATCGCGCACTGCAAGAAAAGTAAAACCGGTAATACCAAACACAATGATCATAATGTTCATCACCGTGGCAAGCACCGGGCGCTTTAATGATAGTTCCGAGATATTCATTGCTGATTACAAAATAATGTTGTACGTTTTTAGCATAAATGAGTTACAAATCTATTTACGCAAATCTTAATTTGGTCAAAAAGAATTTTATAAAAAATTATTTGATACGAAAGCCGGAAATGTTGAGACGAAAGTGTAAGATCACA
>JBDTLW010000045.1:0-8611 GCA_039934575.1 Parafilimonas sp.
CCAGTTTAAAACATAATCAAACTGCATAGTGCTGTTCTTTGGCACATCGTCAAACACTCCTGTTATTTTTAAATCTTTATTGTTTTGAAAGCGGATTGTTTTCCCTATTGCTTCTGCAGGCGAACTAAAAAATTCTTCTGCTATTTTTTTTGAAATAGTTACATCTTCCGGATTTTTTAATGCGGTTATAGCGCTGCCTTCAAGAAGAGGATAAGAAAACATTTTAAAGAAATCTTCACCCGCATGCAAACCATTTTCTTTAATTATTTTATTGTTTGCTTCAAAGGTTGAAAGATCAGGCCAATCCATATTAGTTGCATATTGTACATCGGGCAATACACGTTTCATTTCATCAGCCAAAACTCCCGGACCTCCATAAAAAGCATTCGTCCCGTTATCACGATATTGTTTTTCATAAACACTATATAACTGTGAATCATTTTTATGAAACGCATCTACGTTATATTCATCATTCACCCACAACATTATTATAAGGCTGCATGCCAGCCCTAATGCAAGCCCCATAATATTGATAAAAGAAAATGCTTTGTTTTTCCAAAGATTTCTAATAGCGGTTTTGAAATAATTTTTAAACATAAAAGTAGAGTTCTGATTTTCTGATGTGTGACCTATGTCTATTACGTACTGCTTGAATATTCAACCCTTATGCCAATACCAAAACACTTTATAATCAGAAGGTTTTGAAGAAAATCAAAATTTAGAACTGTTCGATAACGTACAGTGGTTTTCTATGAACGTACAGTTGGAAACTTTTTAAAATAAAAAAACCGCTGAAAGATTTCAGCGGTTTTAATGTTCATTATAGGGTTTAAATTATAAACTTCTATTTTGTTATTGCAACTTTTATTGTTCCAAGAACTGCTCCTTGTGCATCAACAATTTTAAGATAATACAATCCGCTTCCAAATTGATTTACCATTACTCTTTTGCCATTCAAAACATCTGCAGTTGTTGTGCCTGAAGTCCAAACGGCTTTGCCATTTACATCATATAAATTTGCTATTACATTACTCTTTGCAGAAGTATTATAATGTATAATAAAATAGCTGATGGAAGGATTTGGTGCAACAGCGAGAATAATGTTACCCAGCTTACCGTTAGCACTTAAGTTATCTTCTGTATTGTTTTCATCTGCAACTAAAGCACCAGCAGCTAAAGTTTTGAAAGTTGCTGTATCTGCAAAAACACTCATACCAGACCAGCCATTTGCAGAATCAACTGCTGCAACTGTCCAGTTGTATGTTTTAGAAGATTTAAGTTTCCTTATTACAAGGCTACCCACATTTCCATTTGTATAAACTGTTTTCCATATTGTAGATCCGGCTCCATGATATTGAATTGCATAATAAGCTGCACAAGGTACTATTGTCCAGTTAAGTTTTGCCTGTGCACTCTGAATTACCGTAGTATTCAGGTTAGTTGGTGCAGGCGGTGCGATAGAAATTGTGTCACTCTTACCTTTAGCTGAACCTGTAGCACCATCGCCGTAAACGGTTGCAATATATTGTCCATCTGGTAAACTATCAAAAGTTACACTTTTGCCATTAACATGTTTTGCATTGCCATATTTAATTCCAAATCTGTATAGCTGTACACTATACGGAGAATGACTCTTGCTTAATGAATATGTAATTGTATTAGAAGAACAATTAGAAATAGTATCATAGGAACTTGTAATAATTCCTGCCTTTGTTTGCACAAAATTAGGGGTGATTGTGTATGCAGAAAATCCGGAAGTATAATAAGTAAAGACTTTTACATAATAATATCCTTTTGCAAGACTGGAAAGGTTTGCAGTTTCAGTTCCGGTAGTGTAACCACTATAAAGCGGAGCAACTGCTGTGTCTTTATAAATCTGCATATACGTGTTTTGATCTCCTCCTGCGTAATGTCCGGAAACATCTAATGTTACAGACATATTACCATTATTGCCGGTATAATTTATCTTAAACCAGTCAACGCTGTCTTTAAGATTATTATAATAGAAGTTAACATGTCCTGTATTAGGCTGATCTGAATTTAAAGTTTTTGCCTGTTTTGCATATTTGTTGGGTTCAATATCATTAACATTATAAGTAGATAAACTATCAGATAATGTGTATGGTGCAAACTCACTAGTAAAGTAAGTATTTACTCTTATGTAATAAGTTCCTGCAGCAAGACCATCGGTGTTTACAACAACCGCGTTACCTGAAGTGTAGCCGCTTGCTATTAAAGTAGTGCCATTATTGTCAAATAAATATGCAAATACATTTTGCCCATTTGCAGAAGCCATTGTAAGGCGTATGCGGCCATCTGCGTTAGTAGTTAGTTTATACCAGTCAACACTGTCTTTGTGATTATTGTAATAATAATTTACATGGCCCTTTGCATTTCCATTTAATGGTAGTGTCAAAGCCAGCGCTTTCGTACTATCCGGTTCAGTATCATTAGGAATTGTTGGCGTAAAGAGGCTATCTGAAAGAGTATATGGCGCAAATTCTGTAGTGTAGTAAGTATTTACTCTTATATAATAAGTTCCTGCAGCAAGGCCATCCGTATTTACAACAACTGCAGAACCGGAAGTATAGCCGCTTGCAATTAAAGTGGTAGCATTATTATCATATAGGTTTGCAAAAACATTTTGGCCATTGGCAGAAGCCATAGTTAAACGAAGACGGCCATCTGCATTGGTAGTTACTTTATACCAGTCAGCACTATCTCTATGATGATTGTAGTAATAATTTATATGGCCTTTTTCATTTCCATTTAATGGCAATGTTAATGCCTGCGCTCTTGTACTATCAGGTTCGCTGTCATTAGGGATTGTTGGCGTAAACAGGCTATCTGAAAGCGTATATGGCGCATATTCAGTAGTGTAGTATGTATTTACTCTTATATAATAAGTGCCTGCTGCAAGGCCATCTGCGTTTACAAGTACTGCTGTTCCTGAAGTATAGGCGCTTCCAAGTACTGTTACACCATCGTTATCATACAGATATGCCCAAACATTTTGCCCATTGGCAGAAGACATGGTTAAACGAAGTCGCCCATCAGCATTGGTGGTAACCTTATACCAGTCAGTAGAATCGCGATGGTTGTTAAAATAATAATCAATATGACCGGTTTTACTGCTGTTTAATGGTAAAATTTTGGCCTGTGCTCTTGAATTATTGGGTTCAACATCATTAGCTACAGATGCAGGCGTAAACGCATTTGAGATAGTGTACCTTCCTGTATCAGTGCCATAGTAGCAATGAATTTTTATGTAGTAAGTGCCCTGTGCCAGGCCATCTACAGTATAGTTAGTTGATCCGTTTGTATAAGTACCGGTATGCAGGGCAATTGTTCCCAGGGTATCATACAAATCAAAATAAATGTGCCTGCCGTCTGTAGAGGTTAAGCTGAGATTGATAGCGCCATCTCCATTGGTAGTTACTTTCCACCAATCTACATCTGCTGTAGGATTCATATCGCCGTTATTGGAACCATTAAGAGCAAGTTTATTGGCCTGGTTCCAGCTATCGTTGGGCTCGGTTTCGTTAGCTTTTGCTGTGGTATATAACATACCAGTAAAAAGCAAACAGAGAAGTAAAATTTTTTGTTTCATTGTACAGATTTTTATGTTTGATTAAAGGTTAAAGTGAATTATTAAGCACGATTATTTTAGTTTAAGAAAAGCTATATTTCACAGCAGTTGGTAAAGTAGTTTTTTAAATATCAAAAGTATAATGATGATGAGGATAAAGTCAATACCCAACGTTGGGTAAATTTAATAGGCACGAATCGTTAATACATACGGTTGTCAGCAGAATAGGTTGCTTCTTTAAGTTAAGATATTATGTTCCTTCACAAATTCTATTAGTGAAGCTTCACCTTTTGTTTGGGTTTTACGATATATATTTTTGCGATGTGTTTCCACGGTCCGTTCACTTATAAAAAGAGTATCGGCAATTTGCTTATTGCTGTAATATTTAATGATGCATTGAATAATTTCTAATTCTCTTGGGGTAAGATTCAGCTCCTGGTTTTCATTCTTAATATTTTTATATACTTCGTATTGCTGCAAAGCATCAGCAGAAAAATATTTTCTTCCCGAAGAAATTTCTTTGATGGCTGTTAATAGCTCCTGCTGACCCGCTGATTTGGGAATGTAGCCATCTACTTTAGCTGCTTCTATCATTTTTGTAATCATTCCCCCTTCTTCACTCATAGAAAGCGCCAGTATTTTTACCTGCGGCATTTCCTGTTTTATTTTAAGTGAAAAATCATAGCCATTCATGCCATGCGGCATTGTTATATCAGTTAAGATAACATCAATTTTTTTTGTTTTAAGCAGCTCAAGCATTTCTTCTGCTGAGTTTGCTTCAGCAGCAATATTCAATTCAGCATCTGCCTGTAATAATAATTTAAGACCATCAATCACTATCTGGTGATCATCCAAAATTGCAAGATGTATTAAAGGCTTACTCACTCAGAAAATTTAAAATAAATATTAATGAACCTTATAAAGGTATGTATATAGCAACAACTGTTCCCTTGCCGGGGCTGCTATTTATATCTGATTTGCCATTTAAGAATTCTATTCTTGATTGTATATTTTTTAAACCTGTTCCTGAATTAATTTCATCCGCGTTAAAACCGCAGCCATTATCTTCTATAATCATATCGGCTTCATTATTTGCACAGATCATTGATACATCAAGTCTTGTTGCTGCAGAATGCTTTAATACATTTTGTATGCACTCCTGCATAATGCGATATATTAACAGTGATTTACTTTCTTTAATTGCAGAAAAGTCTCCTTCGGCGCTAAAATTGATCTTTAAATCTTTCTTATGTATTTTATCAAGAAAATCTTTTACTGAATTTGTTAATCCATGGTGTTCAAAAGCATGAGGCATCATGCTATGACTTAGATTTCTTACTTCAGTTGTTGATTCTTTTAGTAACGCGTGAATGTTGTTATAAATTTTTTTTTGCTGATCAGGAAATTCTAAACCATTTGCAAGAGCCTCCAGATTAAGTTTGGCAACTACCATTTTTTGTGCAACACTATCATGCAAATCTGCAGCTATGCGCTTACGTTCATCTTCTTCTGCCTGCATTACCGCCTGTGTTGTTTTTTTCTTTTGCTCTATTTCAATTGCCTGCAATTTTAGTTTTTGATTTTTTTTCCTGTTTTGTAAAAAGAAGAATCCAAACAACAGCGTAGCAGCAAGCAAACCTGCAATGCTATATATAAAAAAATTTTTTCTGGTAAGATCATACTGCTGATGAATAATTGTATTTTCTTTTTTCTGAACCTCATATTTTGTTTGCATTTCTGCAAGTGACTCTGCAGAATTTTTTTTGTAAAGAGAGTCCTGTAATATTAAGAGCGTATCAAGCACTTTACCGTAATTCAAATTATCTTCCGCAGCTTTATAATTTTTTGAAAGTGCCGTATAAAGAAGTGGTAATTTTTCATAAAGATTTTTTCTTTCTGCTATGGCTATTCCTTCCCGCACAAGCGCAATGCCTTTATCAGGTTCGTTGTTATTTGCATAAAACAGACCCGTTTGAAATATGTCAGATACCATATAAAATGGATCACCTATTTGTCTTCTTATTTGTAACCCTTTTTGAAAAAAACTTTCGGCTTTTGCTGTGTTGCCCGGTGTATTAAAAATACCTCCGTATATGAAATATGCATTTGCAAGATAAAACAGATCATTTCTTTCAAGAGCAAGATGGATGGCTTTTTTCGCGAAAAATTCTGCTGAATCTGGTTTATAGAGGTTATCGTAAACAGCGGCAATATTTGAATATAAAAAAGGTTGTTTGTGTTTTTCATCTAATGTGTTTTCCATCTTTACTGCATCTAAAAACCAGTTGAGTGCATCACGGTTTTGATTGAGTTCCATATACGCCCAACCTATACCTATTTTTGCCCGTATTTGGGTCAGATAATCTTTTGTTTGTTCTGCATCATGCAATAGTTGCAGGCTGTTTTTCATTGCCTCTTTTTGCTTATCCGACCTAATGAGTACATTGGATTTTAAAATCAAAAAAAGATATTTAAGCGGAACTTCATCTGCCGCATTTAATACCGCAACCGAACTATCAATTATGTTTTTTGCAGAATCCAATTTTCCTGTTTTAGCAAGATAGGTTGCTCTGTACAGGTTAGTTTGAATGATATTTTTTTTATCTGCCTGCTGCATTGCAATTGAATTGGCAAGTGTATAATATAAATACAGCGAGTCTGCAGGCATCGAATTTCCATCATCGCATAACAAAAAAAGTGCAACTAATTTTTTATCATTTTTTTCAGATGAATATAGCATCTTTCTTAAGCTATCAATCTCTTTCGTTTGTGAAAAAAGAACAGTTGGAAAACTTTGCAGCATCAGGAATAATAAACAACAGTTGAAGTAATTGCGTATCACAATTTTTTTTATTTTTTTTGAACCTGATGCAGAAAGCATTTTTATTTCCTGATTCTAAAAATAAGAAAGCGTTCACTTTCTTTTTATTATTTCTTCACTTTTATAAGCAAACTAACAAAGGAGGAAATTAGTACCATCAAATATTTTTTACTGATACCATCTTCAGCAAGTTTGTTTTGTATTTTTAAAAGCCAGTTATTCCAATGTGCTTATATGCGGAGGTTTCTGAAAATGTCTTTGCATGGCTTTTGGATAATCAGCAAGGGCAATTTCAGGCTCATCAATTTCAGGATGCCATAATTTCTCCCATTCAAAACTATAATACCCCGGAAATTTATTTTTTGCAAGCACATTTATTGCTTCAAAAATAGCAGAGTCGCCTGTTCCTAATAAAACATATTGTTCTTTACCATTAATAAGTCTTGCATCTTTTATATGCGTATGCTTTATATAATTTTTTAAAGCTGCATACACAGATTCCGGATGCTCTTTAGTAACCGACCACATATTATATGCATCCCAAACCATCCCAACATGTGCATGCGCAGCAGCCTGCATTATTTGCAACAGATCTGCAGTATAAACAACTTCGCCATGTGTTTCAAGCAAAACAGAAACATTGGTTCCGTTTGCATAATTGCCTAACGTAAGCAAGCCTTTTGCAATCAGATCTTTGGTAATATTTTTATCCTGATCTTTAGGAAAATCATTTGGGAAAACCCTTACGTTCGGGCAATTAAGTTGCTCTGCGAGATCAATAAAACGTTTTGCTTCATCAAGATTTTTTTGCCGCTCTGCACCTTCAGGAAAATGCAGTGCGGCAGATGAACCAAGATCAGAAAATTTTAATTTATTATCATTCATTAACTGAATGGAATTTGCAATGTTTTCTTTGCTTTTAAATGGCTCTGCTTTGGTAAGATCCATTTCGTGCAGAATGCCTCTTATTTCAATTCCATCGTATTTATTTACGGCAGCAAAATGTACAATTTTTTCAAAGCTCCAATCAGGGCAACCCAATGTAGAAAATGAAAGTAAGGGTTTATATTTTTTGTGCTGCAATGATGCAGGTAAAAAAGGTATTAAAAATAAAGCGCTGTTTATTTTTATAAATTCTCTTCTCTTGAAACTTTTAGATGGCATATATAAAAATAATCATAAATCATTATTCTTTTTTTCTTCTTCAATTATATCTGCTTCTATTTTTTCTTTTTTAAGATTGATGCGTATCCTTCCATAAATACTCATATAGATATTTGCGATCCACACTATTGAAAAACCTCCGATTAAATAACCTCTCCAATCATCATACAATAAATGATATTTAGTAATGATGAGTATTATCGCCGTTATGTAATGACTGAAACAATATTCACAGGTGAATAAATAAAAGAATTTTTTCTTGAACAGGTTTTTACTTTGCTCACTGCATTTAACACAATATTTATTTATCTCTGAAAATATTTCTTCGTGCGTAAATGTCCACGAAATACAAGCCACCGGTACAGAAAGAATGAACAAAGCGGCTATTTGATTGCTTAATACCATAAGCATTCATTAGATGCAAATTCCGTTCTCATTTTTAAGGTTTAATAAGAATTAATGGCACGGAATTTTTATTATGTTCTCAAAACAATTATTATGGAAAATAATCAGAAATCAGCAGAAGTTTTAAATGACCTTATACAAATCAATAATGATCGTATAACAGGTTATGAAAAAGCTATCAAGGAATTAAAAGAGGAAGATGATGATCTTAAAAACTTGTTTATGGGTTTTATAGATCAAAGCCGTAATCTTAGAAATGCTTTGGGTACTGAAGCAGAAACTTTGGGTGCAGACATGGAAAAAGGCACTACTGCAAGCGGAAAAATTTACAGGGCATGGATGGATGTAAAAGCAATGTTTACCGGCAGTGACCGTCAAACTATTTTAAACAATTGTGAATATGGGGAAGATGCTGCACAAAAAGCATATAAAGAAGCATTGAAAACCGAGAATTTACCTGCCTATCTTACAGCATTGATAGAACGTCAGAAACATGAATTAAGAGGTTCGCATGACGAAGTAAAAGCGCTTCGTGACCAGGAAAAATTATCGAAGGAAACCGTCTAATGTAAAAAGCGTTTGCTAACAATTAAATCTTTACTGCCGGGTGAATATGTGTAGAACCCTTCAGC
>JBDTLW010000046.1:0-8576 GCA_039934575.1 Parafilimonas sp.
AGGAAGCATAAGGCTTTGCGCATCCTGCGGATCTTCGTTTACAGCACTGCCTACGCAGGCAAATAATGCTGAATACAAAAGATAACCGCCAATAAAATAAAATATAAAACAAAAGATGATCAGCGGGAAATTGATGCCGCTTATATTACTGATAAGACCCGTACTTTTTATAGTTTCTGCAGCCTGCATAGTTTGGTTCTGCGCATTACTGCTATGCATTTGTGCAGCAAGACCCGGGAAAATTACAGGCAGTAAAAAATTAAGACTTATCATCAGTATTATCCAGATAATGAACTGCACTAAACCTACTGCACCGATACCAAAAATTTTTCCCATCATTAACTGAAAAGGCTTTACGCTGCTTACAATTACTTCAGCTATGCGGTTTACTTTTTCTTCCATCACACCACGCATAACCATGGCGCCGTAAATAAATAAAACTATGTAAATAAGAAACCCTGAAACATAACCAATCGCATAACTAATGCCGGCCTGATCACCTGAATCACTTTTGCCTTCAATAGTGGAGAACTGAATATTACCTTCTTTTTTTGCGCTGTCTAATTGCGATTTTGAAATATTAAATTCAAGCAAACGCTGTTGTTCAAGAGCAGCATTTATTTTGTCTTCAATCTTGCCCCTTGACATTAAGCCAACGGATTTTTGGGTAACAACGGAAATGTTTGCCTGGTCTAAAATTTTTGTACCGGCAGGAACGATTGCATAACCATCATACTTGTTATTTTGAACTTCCTGTTTTAATGTTTGCGGTGTTTCATCTTTCACAAAATGAAAACTTATATTTTCATCCCCATCAAGTTTTTCTTTAAAAATATTGGCTTCATCGGCAACCGCAATATTGTATTTTTCATCACTGCTTACGGAGAAATATATCATCAAAGCATAAAAACCAAAAAACAATAGAGGCAATAATATGGTGGTAAGCAAAAATGATTTTTTCTTAACGCGGGTTAAAAATTCGCGGCGGGCAATTAATGCAATTTTGTTCATAATTATTTCTTTCTCTTTTAGAATAAAAGTTCAGGCTTTATATTTTTTGAAACGAACGTGTAGTGGCTTTGGTGCCTTCTACCAAACTAATAAAAATATCATTAAGCGAAGGCAGAATTTCATTGAAGGCTTCAATATTTATTTGCTGATTAATAAAGTATTTTAATACATCATTGCTTTTAAAATCTTCTTTAATTTTTACAGTAAGTCTGTTTGCTTTTTGATCAATAATTTCAAACATAGAACTTTCAATTGGTGAAGGCACTCCGCTTAACTGAATGTTGAATATATTTTGTTTAAAATCATTTTTTATCTGTTGCACTGTGCCATCTAAAATTTTCTTTCCCAGGTTTACCAATACAATATGGTCACAAATTTCTTCTACCTGTTCCATTCTGTGTGTACTGAAAATAATTGTGCTGCCTCTTTGTGCAAGACCATAAATTTCATCTTTAATAAGGTTTGCATTTATTGGATCAAGACCACTGAAAGGTTCATCAAGAATGATAAGTTTAGGCTCATGCAAAACAGTTATTACAAACTGCAGTTTCTGGCTCATGCCTTTACTTAGATCTTCAACTTTTTTATTCCACCAGCTCTGCATTTCAAGCCGCTCAAACCAGAACTTTATTTTTTCAACAGCAACATTTCTGCTTAACCCTTTTAGTTGCGCAAGATAAATTGCCTGCTCGCCAATCTTCATCTTTTTATACAAACCGCGCTCTTCTGGCATGTAACCAATTTTTATGATATCATTCAGCGGATCAAACTTTTTTCCATCCAGAATCACTTCCCCTTCATCAGGAAAAAATATGCCTGTTATCATGCGCAGTAGTGTTGTTTTGCCGGCACCATTAGGACCGAGCAAGCCAAAAATATTTCCCTGCTGAATATCAAAACTTATATCGTCAACTGCTTTTTGTGTAGCAAAATATTTTTTTAAATGATGCAGTTCCAGAATGTTCATGTGCATTTAATTTATGGTTCAAATGTAATTAGTAATTATTTGGCAGCCTATGGTAACATTTTAAGTTTCATTTCAAACTATGCAAAGCGAAATCAATTTTATTCTTTTACAAAACTAATTGTGTTAAACGGTTGCTTTCATTTTTTCAATAATGATGGTTGCCACTTTTTCTCCGTCCATTGCAGCACTTACAATGCCGCCGGCATAACCTGCTCCTTCACCACACGGATAAAGATTTTCAAGCTGCGGATGATTTAGTGTTTTCTCATTTCGTGGAATACGCACAGGTGAAGATGTTCTGCTTTCCGTAGCCACAACAACGGCTTCGTTTGTAAAATATCCTTTTTTCTTTTTACCAAAATCTTTAAAAGCCTGTTGTAATGTTTTATGAATGAAAGATGGAAGGACATCTTTTAAATCTGCGCTGTTAATTCCCGGCAAATAACTGCATGCCGGTAATGAAGATGAAATTTTATTGTTTGCAAAATCAATCATGCGTTGTGCTGGGGCAACAAACTTACTACCACCTGTGTTGTAAGCTTTTCTTTCAATTGATTGCTGAAAATACATGGCGGATAATGCATCAGGAATATTTATCTTCTTTTCATCATAATCTTTATAATTATATAAATCCTGGTTCTCTACCTGAACAACAATTCCGCTGTTTGCAAAGGGATTATTTCTTTTGCTCGGACTCCATCCATTCACCACCACTTCTTCATTTGCTGTGGCAGCCGGTGCAATAATTCCACCGGGGCACATGCAAAAACTAAACACAGCTTTACCGTTTATTTGTTTAACCAAATTGTAAGAAGCGGGCGGCAAATATTTATCACGAACAGAACAGTGATATTGTATAGAATCTATAATTGATTGCGGATGCTCAACCCTTACACCAAGTGCAAAAGGCTTTTGTTCAATTAAAATTTTCTTTTCGTGCAGCAATAAAAAAATATCTCTTGCTGAATGACCTGTTGCTAAAATAAATGCATCTGCTTTAAAATTATCACCGTCAGCAGTTGTTATTGAATAAATGCGATTTTTATCAATTTTAAAATCAACTAATTTCTTTTCAAATAAAATTTTACCGCCACAATCTTCTATTTGTTTTCGCATGGCAGTAATAATATCCGGTAACTTATTTGTGCCAATATGCGGATGAGATTCGTAAAGAATTTTTTCATCCGCGCCAAACTGTGCGAACATGTTTAATATGCGCTGAATATTTCCTCTTTTATTACTGCGTGTATATAATTTACCATCGCTGTAAGTTCCTGCGCCGCCTTCTCCAAAACAATAATTACTTTCTGTATTTAAAATTCCGTTTTTATTCAGCAAAGCAAGATCTCTTCTGCGTGCCCGTACATCTTTTCCTCTTTCTATAATTATGGGTTTAATTCCATGCTCTAAAAACGTGAGGGCTGCAAATAAACCAGCCGGGCCGGCACCAATAATTAAAGCAGAATTTTCTGCCTCATGAACATCTTTAAAAGTTATTTTATTAAAACTATAATCTGAATAAGGTTCATTAATAAAAACTTCTGCAGAAATATTTATCCATGGTTGTTTGCTTCTTGCATCAATATTGCGTTTAATAATGCGGAAACCTGTTACAGCGCCTTGTTTTACTGCTAAAATCTTATTGATATGCTCTTTAATTAAGACGGTATCAGCAGCCACATGAGGAAGAAGTTTTAAGGAGATTTTTTTTTGCATTTATTGCTTACCTTTAAAGTATCTGTAACTATAACTTAACAATTATTTTTTAAACTTTTTACGATATTTGCATTCTATAATTACAAATAGAAAACATGAATGCCGGAACAAAATTTCTTTTAACACTTGAAAATAAATTTCTGGCATTGAGTTTGAACATATTCTACTAAACACAAGTAGTCAATTTTCTCATAAGCAGTTAGTTTTGGTTGCGGCCCCTGTTTCTACAGGGGCTTATTTTTTTTAGCTAACCTGCGGCGTATAAACCAATTAGTAAATAAATATCCGATAAAACAACCTGTTGCGTCTGCTATAATATCAGTTATATCAAAATCACGCTGGGTTGCCCAATATTTTTGCATAAACTCAATTAATACCCCATAAAGAGAAAATGCAATGGCGATTTTAATCAACAATTTTTTTGTGAAGTGCTGAGAGATTATAAAGGGATAAGCGGTGAGAAAAGTTAATCCGCAAAATAGCCCGGCATGCACCCATTTGTCAAAATAAATTTCATCTAAAAAACTAATGGTGGGCACATCGCTTCCAGGCATTAAAAATAAAATATTTGCAATGATAAACCAGATGATGGCGGGAATAAAGTGAACAGTTTTTATTTTCATTTCGGTCGCAAATCTAAAATAAAAGAGCCGCATAAATGCGGCCCTTCCATTGTTCACCTTTAAAACCTCTTCTTTAGCTCTTTGGAAGCAATACGGTATCTATTACATGAATAACGCCGTTGCTTTGATTTACATCTTTAATTGTTACTTTGGCTGTGTTACCGCTTTCATCCATCACCATAAGATTTTTCCCTTTCATGCTAAACATCAGCTTGCCGCCCTGTACGGTAGTTGCAGTATAAGTACCGCCATTCTTTTTAATCCACTCCATTAATGTATTGCTGTCTATTCTGCCGGCAATTACATGGTAAGTAAGTACTGCTGTAAGCTTGTCTTTGTTTTCAGGTTTTAATAAATTATCTACAGTGCCTGCAGGTAATTTATTAAATGCTTCGTTTGTTGGTGCGAACACTGTAAATGGTCCTGTGCCTTCAAGTGTTTCTACAAGCCCTGCTGCTTTTACGGCTGCAACTAAAGTGGTGTGGTCTTTTGAATTAACTGCATTCTCAATAATATTTTTTGAGGGATACATAGCAGCTCCGCCAACCATAACTGTTTTTTCCTGTGCGCTTACAATGGTTGTTGTTGCCATAATTATTGCAAGCATTAATGAACTTAGTTTTAAAATACTTTTCATGTTTTTAATTTTTTTTGTTTTTAATTGTCATATTAAATTGATGATCTCATTTTTATTTTTTTGATACCATCTACCCATGTTTTTTGTCAGATGAACATTCACAGCTGTTTGAAGTTTCTTATGACTTATTCCATAGATAAAATTTCAAATTCATGTACGAATACACATACAGCATGGATTTAATAAAATAAAATTTCACATTTATATTTTTAGTTTCTTAATTATTATGTTGAATAGATGAAGTGAGCTTTTTATTTTTTGGATATCATTAAACTGCAATTTTTCTTAAGATTTCACCTGCTGATTTTTTATATTACTTTAATGTGGTGAATGCAGATCATTCTTTGCGGGCAGGCAGGATGTATGTTGAGATTTCATTGCTCATTCGCAAAAAAAATCCCGCATTTTACTATGCAGGATTTTTTATAAATGATTTTTTTTTAAAGCTTATACTTTACCCATTACATACATTTCTGTTAATGTAGGCTTTTCGCTTCCGCCTTCTTTTTCAAGTGTAATTGCAAAGGCTTCTGCATGATCTATCTTTTTCATTTTACATAAGCCAATGCAGTCATTAATTACACCTGCATCAACGGGTACGCCATTTACTATAGCCCATAACTGGTATTGCTTTCCGGAAGGTGTTTGCTGCATATTGTTTGCATTTATATAAACATCTTTTGAATTCTTATCCCATAAAACTGTTGCTATATTATTTTCTTTACCTGATGTGCCTTTCATATTAATACGTAGCATGGAAGTGTCTTCAAACATGTGCAGGCTTTGTTTATATGAGGCATTGTTTGCCTGCAGCGTATTTCTTTCTGAAAGCAAAGCCATATAATCCTGTTTGGAATTTTTATAACCTGAATAGAAATAAAAATTAAGCGCTGTACTTATTATAAGAAGAATGATGCATGCAGCAGCAAGATATTTCCATACACCCATATTATACACCCGCGCAGGTTGTGTTTGTGTTTCAGCAACATCTGATTCAGAAAAAGATTTGCCAAACAATTCTTTTTCAATAGATGATTTTATATGTGCAGGCGGTTGAAGCTGGTTAGCAAATAATTGCTCTTCAAAACTTTCTTCAAAACCTAAGATAGCCTCGTTAAGTTCAGGATATTCCATACGCAATTGTTCCAGTTCAGCAGCCTCATCGGCATTTGCCAAACCAAGAACATATTGTTCAATTATTCCACTTTGTATGTACTCTTTAATATCCATTACTTCTTTAAAAATTCTCTTAATTGAATTATTGCGCTGCGCAATCTTGTTTTAACCGTACCCAATGGTATTTCTAAGAATTTTGAAATTTCATCCTGCGTATAGCCCTGAAAATATGCCAGCTCAATAAGCACTTTATGATCTTGTTTTAAACCATTAACTATTTTTCGCAATCCTATCTTATCTGTTTCTATGTTTACTGATCCCGCTGCTGAATATACGTTCTCTGTTAGTTCCCGGTTTTGTTTTTGTAAATGATAACTTTTGCTGCGCAATGTATCAATGCTTGCATTGCGGCTTATATTTACCAGCCAGGTAAACAATTTACCTTTTTCAGAATTGTATTGTTCTATCTGCCGCCATATTTTAATGAACACCTCCTGTAAAACATCGTCAGCAAGTTCTTTATTCTGTAAAATAGAAAATATAACGCTATATAATGCGCCGGAATAATTATCATACAAATAACTGAAAGCAGTTTGTGAGCGCTGCTTTAAAAGTTCCACCAATTCACTTTCAGTATAAGGTATTTTTTCGGGCATTTGATTTTTTAAAGCGGCCAATATTTTTTTAGCCTACCATTTGCTCATAAGCTTCAGCAGTTAATAATTTATTTACATCTTCTGCATCAACCACTTCAATTTTTGCCATCCATCCTTCACCATAAGGATCTGTATTAACCAGTTCCGGATTATTGGAAAGTGAACTGTTTACTTCAACTATTTTTCCTTCTACCGGTAAAAATAAATCGCTCACTGTTTTTACTGCTTCAACTGTGCCAAACACTTCTTCAGCGTTAAGTATTTTTCCGGTAGTTGTTATATCCACAAAAACTATATCGCCCAATTCATGTTGCGCAAAATCTGTTACGCCTACAAGTGCAGTTTTATCATCAATCATTTTAACCCACTCATGGTCTTTCGTATATTTTAAGTCGGAAGGAAATTTCATATCAGAGTTTTAAATACAAATATTGGTGAAAAAATTTTAGCAAACAATCTTAATTAAGCATGCGCATTTTCATGCGAATATTTTTTAAAGGTCTGTCGTTGGAATCAACCTGTGCTGCTGCAATTTTATCTATTACATCAAGCCCTTTAATTACTTCGCCAAACACCGTATAATTCTGATCAAGAAAAGGAGTGCCGCCAATTGTATTATATATTTTGCGTTCAGCATCGGTAAAATAAAATTCAGGGTCATTTTGTCTCATCTTACACTCCATTTCATTTAATTGAGCATTGGTATATGTTTGTCCCTGCACAATATAAAACTGGCAATTGCTGCTTGCCTTTTCGGGGTTATCTGTTCTTGCCATTGCCAGGGCTCCTTTTTTATGAAATAGATTTTCACGAAATTCAGCCGGTATCATATCGCCACCGGGCGCTTCACCATTACCTAACATCGCAGTGCTGTCTGCATCTTTGCTTTGAGGATCTCCACCCTGTATCATAAACCCTTCTATTACGCGATGAAATAAAAGGCTGTCATAAAATTTTTGCTTCACCAGCTTAATAAAATTATCGCGGTGCAGGGGAGTGGAATCGTACAGTTTTACAATGATCATTCCTGAATCAGTTTTTATTTCAACCAACTTTTCTTTTGAAACAGTTGTTTTAGGTTTAACAGTTGGCTTTGTTGTTTTTGTTTGTGCTGAAACAGCAATAAAAAATATAAAACTAAATGTGATGAATGCAATTTTTCTCATAAATAAATTAAATAAAATTTAAAAATCCTGTTGTTCAAAATATAATAAAATATGATCTTTTAAAAAACTTTCCTGTTCATATAATGGCATTGCCGTGTGTTCTTTCAATTGTTTAAAATGAGGCCACCCATCCTTATCTTTTCCTTCAAATTCATAATAGCTGCTTGAACTTAAAATAGTACAAATGGCTACATGCATAAGATCCTCTTTCTGTTCTTTGGTAATTTTATTTTTAATAAAACCGGTTTCCTGCATACCGATTAAAAAAAGAATAGCTTCCATATCCGGCTTCTTATCAAACCGCTCTGCAAGCTTTGCTTCAAGATTCCACCAACGTACCTGCAGATCAGAATTTATAACCATAATTTGCAAATATAGTTGATGGATATTGGCTGAATCATACAATGAATATGTTAAACCTGTTTTATTAAATGTGCAACTATACTAAATTTTTTCTGCCTTTACCGCAGTTCCATAAGCCAGCACTTCTGTTATGCCCTGCATTACTTCATTAGCATCGTAGCGCATATTTATAATAGCATTGGCGCCCCGCTCTGCAGCATGTTGCAGCATGTGCTGAAAAGCTTCTTCACGGGCTTTTTCGCATAGATCAACATAAATAGAAAGCTTGCCGCCAAAAAGGCTTTGAACACCGCCGGCAAAATTTCCGGCAATACTTCTGCT
>JBDTLW010000047.1:0-8441 GCA_039934575.1 Parafilimonas sp.
AGCAAACTGCAAAAACAAACCAACAACTTTATTGGTGCTTATGTGCAAATGCAAATTTGTATATTGAAAACAAAGTTCCACCGGTAGAATTATTAATAAAAAATAAGTGCAATATTGTGATTGGCACTGATAGTTATTCCAGCAACAGAAGTTTAAATATTCTGGATGAAATTAAAACCTTGCAAAAAAATTTCGCTTCATTAGAATTAAGTGAATTATTAAGTTGGGCTACATTAAATGGCGCAACAGCATTGAATATGCACGATAAATTCGGCAGCTTCGGGAAAGGTAAAAAACCTGGTGTTGTATTGATCAATAATATCAGTCATAAAAAAATTTCAGAGCATTCGACAGTAACAAAAATTTTATAGAGCAAAAGCAATTATCTTCATAAAATAATTGCTAACCATGAAAAAGATTATACTTTTTGTAATAATTACTGCCTGTGCTTTGCAAACACGCGCACAAGAAAATTTTCAAAAAACTATCGGGGGCACTGAAAATGATTTTGCAACTGCAATTGCACAAACTGCTGATGGTGGTTTTGTTACTGTGGGTGATACGTATTCTTTCGGGGCTTCAAAATCTGATATGTACATTGTAAAATTTGACAGTCACGGTAACCTTCTTTGGAATAAAAAATACGCAAGCAGCGAGTATGACCATGGCTATTGTGTAACAGCAACAACCGACGGAGGATGTGTTGTTGGTGGTATAAGTGGAGGTAACAGCAATATTATTATTCTGATTAAAATAGATGCAGACGGGAACTTGAAATGGTTTAAATATTATTCTGCTAAAACAAGGCACAGTTTAACATCAATTGCGCAAACGCCTGAGGGTGGTTTTATTTTAGGTGGTTCAGCTTCTACTTATGATAACGGCTCGTGGGGCTATATATTAAAAACAGATGATCAGGGCAACGTGGAATGGTCAAAGCTTTTATTTGACAGAAGTTATTATCCCGCTGTGCAAAAATTGGTGGTTACAAGAGATAGTGGTTATGCCGCAGTGGTTAATCAATCTACAACCAATGCTTATTATGATATTTTTCTTGTTAAGCTAAAGAAAGATGGCAGCTTTCAATGGGCTAAATCAATTGGCGGCGAGAGCGCAGATTCTCCAACGGATCTTATACAAACTTCTGATGGCGGCTATGCAGTTGTTGGAAGTACATTTGATTTAAACAGCAGCCCGCAGTATTCTTTTATGTATGTGTTTAAAACAGATAGCGCCGGTAATTTTAATTTTGCAAAACGTATTAAAGGAACCAATTCCGATGTGTGCAGAACAATTGCTGAAACTAATGATAAACAACTTGTAATAAGCGGCTATATCCCTTCACCTGCGGGTACAGCAAGTAATATTTTTTTTATGAAGATGGATACTACAGGAAGAATATTATGGACCAAAATTCTCGCAGATGATAACACTTCATCGGATGTGCGTGATTTTATCAATACTTCAGATGGTGGTTATGCTGCTGCCGGTGCAATAGGTGGTTACAATGCGCAGGATTTTTTGCTGGCAAAATTTGATACCGGTTTAAATATTTGCGGTGCAATGCCTGCTGTAAGAGATGACAGCGATTTTGGAAAACCTGTAACACAAACTGTAAAAGTTAAAGATGTACTCACCAGCGCGTTTAGCACTTCCGGATTACAGGATGTTGCCGGCGCAACTGTTACAAGTATTTGCGATGTGTTGCCTGTGAATCTGCTTTCGTTTACTGCCACAAAAAGTAAAGAAAATGTTTTACTTGAATGGACAACAGCGCAGGAAATAAATTTAAGATCATTTGAATTGTACAGGAGTATTGATGGCGTAAATTATGCATTGCTTGCAAACATTGCTCCGCACGGTTCTCAAAATACAGTATCAAAATATAGTTTTACGGATGCTAAACCAACTGCAGGAAAAAACTTTTATAAATTAAAATCAATAGATAAAGAAGGTAAAAATTATTTAAGCCAAATAAGAACCATTGATATAAATAAATCTTTTGTAAAAGTATTTCCGAATCCTGTAAAAGACTGGTTGCATGTCCAGCTTTCGGCTACCACAGGGAATGCTGATTTAAGAATATTTTCAACAGATGGAAAGCTGGTTTTCGAAAAAATAATTGCTTCAGCAAATACGGAACAGTTGATTGATGTAAGAAATTTATCACCCGGAATTTATTCGGTGAAAATCAGTACAGGAACTTCACAATTTGCTTTAATATTTATGAAGAATTAAGCAGCGATTAACTTAAAACTTCTTGTAAAACAGGTAAACTTTTCAATGTTTTGAAATCTGTTATGTGAAAAGAAATGTATTGCAGCAATGCATCTAATATTTGACTGCGTGTTTGCCTGTTTAATTTTATATTTTCAAGATCATTATAAAATTTTATGTGCTGAAGTTTTGAAATTGTTTCAGCAATAAAACCTGAATCAAAGTTTACATGAGATGGTTCATTCTGCATGTATGCGCCTTCAAGTAAATCAAATATGGGTGTTTGTTCTGAATAATTTCCCTGCAGTTGAAAGCCTGATTCTGTTGCAAGATGCAGTATAAAATACAAAGGAAGATTGGCGACGATTGCATCTGAGCCTTTATCTGCTTCAAACAAACTTCCTTCAAGCAAATAAAATAATTCAGGATTTGCTTCAGGTTGTTTAATACTGTATTGAAACAACTCTATCATAAACTGTGCAACTGCAGTTCGTACTACATTAAACAAAACCTTATTGTATAAATAACTCCATTTATATTCTTTAATGAACTGCAGATTTTTAAGTGTGTTGTTGTACACTTCCATTTCCAGCATCGCCGCAGGCTGAAAATATATTTGCTTTGATTGCGCTTTTTTTGTTGATTGCCGCACGCCTTTTACAATATAACTCTGCAAGCCAAACAACTCAGTATAAACCGAAGTTATCACACTTGTTTCGCCGTATTGAATAGTGCGCAGCACAATGCCCTTTGTTTTATGCGTCATAATATTTCACACAAACAGGCAAGTTATGCAATGAATTTTTTTTAGAAAGGATCGCAGCTATAAATAAAATGAATAAGGAAAAATGAATTACATTTTTAAAACTGCTGCGGTGCTGCTTTATTGCACTAATCATAAAATCTCTGGACAATGTAGTTATTCTTCTTCATGAGTGGTCAGCATATCGTCGTCATAAAACGCAAATTTTGCTTTGTCAATTTCACCAAGCATGTTCATTGCTTTTTCCCCGTCGTTATAATTTTTTAACAGAAAAACTATAGTCTTTTGGTCTTTTTGTTCAATAACAATTTGCAATTTATTCTTAGGATGTCGCAACAAGTTTTTCAGGTCGTTGAAATAAATTTTATAAATAGAACTGAGCGGTTTGCAGAAGTTTAGATTGTCCCCTTTAATAATGATTGCCTCAGAATTTATTGTCAATAAAGCAGGTCTATAAAGTCTGGCTGAAAAATATAAAGGCATTATAATTATAAGTCCGGCTCCTGCGATTATTGATATTATTTTTAACCAGTCAGGAACAACCAAAATATAATAGGCAACTTTCATTTCATCTGAATTGTATTGCGTAGGTGACATGGCTATAACAAAAACAAATACAACTACCAATAAAATTCCCAATATCCATGCAAGTCCGGTGCTGATATAAGGAATTTTTCGCCTGATTAGAATTTGAAGTTCATTTGAAGAGTCCATACGAAGTGTTCAAATAAAATACCGAAGTGTAAATAAAACCAAGAAGGTTTGGTTAGATACCCATTAATTTAATTACTGCAAAAAACCTTCTTGGTTTGTTGTGTAACCATAACACTAATTTCTAACCGGTCTTCCCTGTTTTATAACGGCTTCAATTCTTTGCAAAGTTTTTGTTTCACCGCATAAGCTTAAAAAAGCTTCACGCTCTAAATCGAGAAGGTACTGTTCATTCACTAAACTTTGTTCGCTAAGATCTCCGCCGCACATAACATAAGCAAGTTTACGTGCAACTAATGCATCATGTTCTGTTGCATAATTAGCACGCAACATACCATTGATGCCTGCATATAAAGCGCCAAGCGCAGAACGCCCTAACACTTTTATATCTTTTCTTTGAACGGGTTGCACATAACCCTGGTCATACATTTCTATCACTGCATTTTTTGCTTCGCCAATTCTGCGCTGCGGATTCATTACTACTTCATCATGACCTTTTCTTAAGATACCAAGATTATAGGCTTCAAATGCTGATGTGGCAACCTTTGCTGTTGCAATAGTAAGAAAACGATTTTTCAATGTGATGGTTTCAGGCTCGTCTTCATGCATTTCATCTGCAGCACGCAATGCAAATTCTTTTGTGCCGCCGCCGCCGGGAATTAAGCCAACACCTAACTCCACCAAACCGATATAAGTTTCTGCGGCAGCATAAATTTTATCTGCATGTAAATTCATTTCGCAACCGCCGCCAAGCGTTAATCCATGCGGTGCAACAACAACCGGAACAGAAGAATAGCGTACACGCATCATTGTGTTTTGAAACATGCGAATCGCCATATCAAGTTCATCATAATCCTGTTCAATTGCAAGCATGAATATCATTCCAACATTTGCACCGGCGCTGAAATTGGCGCCGCTGTTTGCAATAACAAGACCTTTATATTTTTCTTCAATAATCTCAATACTTTTATTTATTGATTGCAATACTTCACTGCCGATCGTATTCATTTTCGTTTGCCATTGCAATGCTGCAACGCCATCGCCAATATCATATAGCCATGCATTGCTGTTGCTCCAGATAATTTTGTTTTTATAATTTTCAAGTATGATGAAATTACCTGCAGAGGGAACAGCTTTATATTTTTTCTCAGCTACATCATAATACAGCTTCGTATTGTTTTCTGTTTTATAGAAAGATGAATTGCCTGCTGCAAGCATTTCATCAACCCATGGTGCAACTGAAAAACCTGCAGCGTTCATTGCTTTTACGGTTTCAGCTACTCCAAAAATATCCCAGCTTTCAAATGCGCCAATCTCCCAGCCAAATCCGGCCATCATGGCATCATCAATTCTGTATAATTCATCACTTATTTCCGGGATACGATTAGAAATATAAGAGAACAAAGCATAATGAAAATGACGATAAAATTCACCGGCTTTATCTTTTGCTTCAAACAACATTTTTAAGCGCGGCTTAATATCTTCAATCGTTCCTGCAAGTTTTACAGAATCAAAATGCGGTTTACTGCGCGGAGCATATTCAAGCGTTTTCAGATCAAGCGTATAAATTTCTTTGTCTGTTTTTCTTTCTTCAGGACTGCCCTCTGTTACAGGCAATTTTACTTTCTTAAAAAATCCTTGTCCCGTTTTATCACCCAGCCATTTGTTTTCAATCATGGTTTGCAGCCATGCGGGAATTTTAAATAAAGCACGAGCTTCATCATCAGCGCAATTTTCTTCAACACCAGCGGCAACTTTTACTAAGGTATCAATGCCCACAACGTCCGCCGTTCTGAATGTTGCAGATTTTGGACGACCGATTATTGGTCCTGTTAATGCATCCACTTCATCAATACTTAAATTAAATTTTTCCATTGTATTGAAGATGGACATCATACCAAACACACCAATTCTGTTTGCAATAAATGCAGGTGTATCTTTTGCCAGCACTGTTGTTTTGCCAAGAAATAAATCGCCATAGTGCATTAAAAAATCTATTATATTTTTATCTGTTTCCGGTGCGGGAATTATTTCGAGCAAACGCAAATAACGCGGAGGATTAAAGAAGTGCGTGCCGCAAAAATTCTTTTTAAAATCATCGCTTCTTCCTTCACTTAAAATATGAATGGGAATGCCTGATGTATTTGTGGTGATAAGTGTTCCAAGCTTACGAAACTGTTCTACTTTTTCATATATCTGTTTTTTTATATCGAGTCTTTCAACTACAACTTCAATTATCCAATCGCATGAAGCAATATCTTTCATGTTGTCATCGAAGTTGCCGGTGGTAATGATCTTTGCAACATCTTTTGTATAAACAGGTGATGGATTAGATTTTAATGCAGCCTGCAAAGCATCATTTACTAATTTGTTTTTTTGTGCAGCAGGCGCATTGGCATCAACATCTTTCGGCACAATATCCAATAACAAAACCTGCACACCAATGCCTGCAAAATGACAGGCAATTCTTGAACCCATTACACCGCTGCCAAGAACAGCAATTTTTCTTATTGATCTTTTCATGAAATTATTTTGAATGAACAAGCAGCAACAAAAATAGTTAGTTATGCAACTATTTTAGAAGAAGTTGTTTTTTTATTGATATTTTAATATTGCTCTTGTTATGATTAAGAGCAATAATTATTCTATTTTCATTTTATAAACCGCTTGCAATGCAAACTGCTTCAAAAAAAGTTATCAACGCCTGGGCGATGTACGACTGGGCAAACAGTGCATATAATCTTGTTATTACAACAACCATTTTTCCTGCTTATTATGATGCTATCACTACAACAAAAGATGCAGCAGGAAATATAATCAGTCATAAAATAGAATTTCTTGGAAAACAATTTGAAAGTGCATCCTTATATAATTATGCTATATCATTAGCCTATCTTGTTATTGCGGTAATTTCTCCTATACTTTCTTCCATTGCAGACTATAAGGGCAACAAAAAATCTTTTATGCAATTTTTTACATTGCTGGGAAGCATCTCGTGCTGCGCTTTATTTTGGTTTGAAAAGGATACATTAATACTTGGCATTATCTGCGTGATTATTGCGGCCATCGGTTATTGCGGAAGTCTTGTTTTTTATAATTCTTACCTGCCCGAAATTGCTGCTGAGCAAGACAGAGACAGGGTAAGCGCCAAAGGTTTTGCGTATGGATATATTGGCAGTGTTATTTTACAAATAGTATGTTTTTTCTTCGTATTAGAACCGCAATGGTTTGGAATAAAAGATGAAAGCTTTGCACCGCGTTTATCTTTTTTGCTGGTAGGTATATGGTGGATAGCATTTGCACAAATTACTTTTAAACATCTGCCTGAAAGCAAAGCTGCAGCTCAGAATAAAAGTGAAAATATTTTTACAAATGGATTTAAAGAATTAAAAAAAGTATGGGTACAGGTTAAAAATTTACCAGTATTAAAAAGGTATCTCTTTTCGTTTTTCTTTTATAGCATGGGCGTTCAAACAGTAATGATTGCTGCAGCTTTATTTGCAAGCCAGGTAATTGGATTACCTGCACCAAAACTTATTATTTCTTTATTAATAATACAAATTGTTGCAATTGCGGGAGCCTATATAATGGCAAAACTAAGTGACCGATATGGAAACTTTCGTGTTTTAATGTTAGTAGTTTTATTATGGATAGGGATTTGCATTGCGGCATATTTTGTTTCAACCGAAATGCAGTTTTATATAATTGCAGTTGTAGTAGGATTGGTAATGGGTGGTATTCAATCTTTAAGCCGTTCAACTTATGCCAAGGTAATGCCGCCCACACATGATACTGCATCTTTTTTCAGCTTTTATGATGTAACAGAAAAAGTAGCAATTGTTATTGGAGTTTTCTCTTTTGGTTTTGTTCAGGAAATTACAGGTAATATGCGTAATGCAATAGGAGCTTTGGTTGTGTTTTTTGTACTTGGATTTATAGGTTTGTTTTTAACGCTCAACAAACAAAAGCATGAAGCTATTATGGCTTAATGATTGATGAATAAATTGAAAAATTACAGATGAATTTATATACAATAGAAACAGGATTTTTTAAACTTGATGGCGGCGCTATGTTTGGTGTGGTTCCAAAATCTATCTGGCAAAAATTAAATGCGCCGGATGAAAATAATTTATGTAACTGGGCAATGCGTTGCTTATTGATTGAAGATGGAGATAAATTAATTCTTGTTGATAATGGCATTGGCAATAAGCAAAGTGAAAAATTCTTCAGTCATTATTATTTACATGGAGATAATACGCTTGATAAATCTTTGGCTGCAAATGGTTTTAGTAAAGATGATATAACAGATGTTTTTCTTACGCATCTGCATTTTGACCATTGTGGCGGAAGCATAATTCGCGATGGAGATAAACTTATTCCTGCATTTAAAAATGCTACGTATTGGAGCAACCAGGAACACTGGAACTGGGCAATCTATCCAAATGACAGGGAGAAGGCTTCTTTCTTAAAAGAAAATATTTTGCCTATACAGGAAAGCGGTCAATTAAAGTTTAGTGAAATTGTAAATAACGAAGATGATACACTTGCTAAATCATTATTCACAGAAAATATTTCGGTACGTTTTGTAAGCGGGCATACAGAAAAAATGATGTTACCTCAAATAAAATATAAAGACAGAACAATTATTTATATGGCTGACTTGTTGCCATCAATTGCACATATTCCTTTACCGTATGTAATGGCGTATGATATGTTTCCGCTTACCACTTTAGAAGAAAAAAAATCCTTT
>JBDTLW010000048.1:0-8422 GCA_039934575.1 Parafilimonas sp.
AAAAAGAAATTGAAATTGCTTTAGAGCAAAACGATTTTAATTTATATGCTTTTGTTGCAAAGCGTTTGGAAGCATAAGTAAAAAATTAACAGCTTTTGCATAATCCAGTTTTTCGTAAAATATTCCTAAACGATTCAGGTTTTTGTAATATTCATTTACATGATGGTAATAATATTTTTCTGATTGAATATACCAGCCAATTTCTCCTGATTTCTCTGCAAGAAACCATTTTTCTAATAACCTTGCTGCTCTGCCATTTCCATCATTAAACGGATGAATATTTACAAACACCAAATGAATATAGGAGGCATAGTAGAAAATTTCTTCAGTTGAAAGTTTTTGTTTTAAGAGCATCTGAATATCGTTCCATAGTTTTTGCATCTCAGATTGTAGAATGCTGTAAGGTGCTGCTTCATATTGTATTTTACCTGTATTATGTTCCATCACAAGCATTTCATTTTGGCGGTAATTACCTCTCCATTTTTCCGCTAATAAATGTGCGGCTAAAACAGTATGGCTTTGCAGAAAATTTTCTTTGCTCAACATATTTTCTTTAGCAAAAAGATATGCCTGAAATAAATCGTTGGGCTTCTCAACAAGTTCAGGCAAATACTCAATATTTTGCATTTTATGTTTTACATAACTGTCAACTTCTATTTGCTCGCCTTCAATTTTTGAAGATGAAATAACGGCGACTGAGGTATAAAAAGTAAAACTCTGCGTATTAAGTTCAATCTTTTTTACTTCTTTTAAAGCAGTATCAAAATCAATCTGAATTTGCTGTTTATAACTTTCTAAATATTTATCTGATATTATTTCCATTCTATTCTGATTTATAAAATGTCTTTTCTACTTCTTTTAATAACATATTATTTTACTTTATCAGGATTATATTTTATCAGTTCTTCCGTTGTCCATTTATCTTTCAACTCAATAAGGTTTTTTGCGTCTGCAAATGGCGCAGGTTTCGCAGCATATTTAACTGTCATTCTTGAAAAATGATGGATGTAAACACCTAAAGCAATTTGACAAGGTTTTATATCCGCGCCTTGTTCAATCTTTTGCTGCACACGCATAAATAAATCAAAGTCTGCAGATTGAATTCTCTCATCCCATAAACCAACTATTTCAATGCCGCGTTTTGTCATCATCACATTATCACCAATTATTCCCTGCATAATTTTATCATTAAAATCTTCATATCTTTTTTTGCAAAATTTTTCCCAGTTGCCATACATTAATTTCATCATTACATTCAATGAAAAATTATGTATGCCTAATTGCATAATGCTGTATTTAATGCGCTTCCATTTTCTGCGTATATGTTTTGAAATTACAGCATCACCCACGTTACCGTTATCACAGGCAGAGAGAATATCAAGCTTATGTTTTTCTGCAACCTGTATCAATAATTCATCCCAGCGCGGACCAAGAACTATATCATTATTTAAAAAGAAAAGATAGTTGCCTTGTGCAATTTTTATTCCCTGGTTTTGGCAATACGGATATGAATAATTCTGTTGATTGCGCACAATCGAATAACCAGCGTTTTCAAAAAATTCAGCGCTGCCATCAGCAGAAGCGTTATCAATAATTATTAATTCAAACGGGTTTACAGTATATTTCTTTAAAGATGCTTCGTAAAATTTGTTTATAGCAAGCCCGTTATGTATGGCTGTTATAATGCTTATCATATAACCTGATTAAAGAAATATTTGCAGAGAATACAAGGAATGAATTTTCGAGTTTACTCTTCAGCAGCTTCAGCATTTCTCATAAGCTTTTCACTTCTCCACCAGCGAAAGCCAAGAAATCCCCCTACAGCAAGAGGTGTAAGCATTAAATATATAATACCGCTGTTTAAACCGTTGCCTTGTTTTTCACCTAACTGAGATGCGGTTGCAGTACAAATAGAACATTGCGCATGTAAAGTTGTTGTGTACATGAGCGCCAGAAAAAAAATGGAACCAATTATTACAAGCTTCTTCATATTCACCAATTTCAATTGCAAAGATAAAGCAGCCTGCGGTTTGTATTCTATAAAATTTATTATGACGTTTAACAGCTTTTAATAAATATATTTTTACTGTAAATTCGTTTAGTTACAATTAACTGTTCAAGTGAAAAATAATGCGTGCAAAAAATATAGAAACCGTCCAAAAAATAAATGCCTTGCTTCCTGATGAACATATCAAAAAACCGGAAGCTGAAATTTGCAGACATTGTTTGTATGTAAATAATACCGGAAATTCTTTTTGTACAAATTGCGGTTATCCAATTAATAACATGGAACTTATTGATGTATATAAAAAACGCATACAACAACGAACAAATCTTTTATTTACGGCAGAAAATTCGGTATTGGTTGCAAGAATAGTTTTGTATGTGATGGCTTCATTTTTATCGCTTGGCATACTTTTTATTTTTGCAAAAAGCAGTCGTAAATACCTTGTTGTAATATTGGCATTCCTGCTCTCCGGTTTATTTTTCTTTCTTGCATTCTGGAGCCGGAAAAACCCTTTCACTGCTTTACTTACAGCGTTTATTATTCTAATAACTTTCTCTGCTATAAATATTTTTGGAAAACTGACACAATCATTTACTACGCTGCAGGGTATGACTGGCATGTTGCTGTGCCTGGCTGTATTATTTGTTGTATTGAAAGGTGTACACGGCGCTTACAGTATTAATTTAATTAAACAGGAATTGCAATTGAAATTATGATGCCTGAAAGCTCTGCTGATGTTTACTACTGTGATGCCTGTGATAATAAGGTAAAAGGCCATCATCGTTTTTGCCATAACTGCGGCGCATATCTTGGTTCAGACAGTACACGCATAAACTTATTTAATAATGCAGAACTGCAGTCTGCATTTGGTTTTTTTATGGTGTATTTATTTGTTTGTCTTTCCGTACAATTCACAAACTGGTTTGATAATTATAACCGGCTTTTCTGGGTTGAAGTATTTCTTGCTGCATTCACTTTATTGTATGTATTTAAAAAATTTAAAGCAATAAAACCGCTGCTGAAATTCAGTAATTTTAATATAGTGCGCGTAGCCGGTTGCGTATCGCTTGCTGCAATAGGATCTGTTGTTATAAATATCATTATTACTAAACTTAATTTTTCTTTTTTTGGAACAGATACAAGCTATTACGGCCGCTATAGTATTTATGCAATGCCTGCGCTGGTGATGGTATATTCCATTGCATTATATCCTGCCATATTTGAAGAGCTTGCATTTCGCGGTGTGCTGTATAATTATCTTAATACATTTTTAGATGAACGCCTTGTGGTAATTGTTACCGGTTTTATATTCGGCATCATGCATCTTAGTTTTATTTCTCTTTTCTGGCTTGTGCCTTTTGGTATTCTTGTGGGCGCTATGCGTAAACGTTTTGGAACAATTTGGTATGGCGTGATTTTTCATTTCACATTTAATTTAGTAGCGGTGTTGTTTGATTTGTACCGGCACGGACATTTGTGGTGATGGCAGAAGAAGAATTAGGAATTAGTAATTGAGAATTCAATCTGCTCACGGCTAATGGCTCAAAGCTCACAGCTTCTCGATTATAACGCAATCCAAACACCAATCAACTGGCAGAGAATTCCTACAAACAATCCGGTATAAATTTCTGCGGGAGAATGATGGTTCAATAGGAGACGGGCGGTGCAGATAAGCCCTGTTAAAAATGTTACAATAAGTATATCTGCGCCTAAAAAAATATGATAATGTGCACAGGTTATTATTACAAATGCCAGCATTGCACCGGCACCCATAGCATGCATACTTATCTTAATAAAATTATTAATAAGCAAACCAAAAACTGTATTGAGAAAGATACCGAAATAAAAAAACTTCAATACATCCGGCTGATCAGTAAAACTTCTGCTTAAATACCACATCCACCAATAAAATATCATGGTAATGATATATGGAATAATGCGGTCCTTTTCTGTGCGTAAAAAAATGCTTTCAATAAACTTTAATCGCCATAAAAGAAACACAGAAAACGCAGGAAAGAAAGTTGCATTCAAAAAAACACTGATGGTTTTAAACGTTAAACCGGCAGCGCTTATGTCATCAAAATGAATTGAGAAGCGTTGTGTTAACCAAATAAAAATATATAGAGGAATAAACAACGGATGAAGAATATAGGAAACAATTTTAGCGATTACTTTAACTGCAGCCGGCGTGTGCATGTTCTCATCATATACAAGATTTTGTTCAATCATAAGATCAGTTAAATCTTTACTCAACTTTATAATTCTTTACGCAAACGCGCCACAGGGATATTTAATTGCTCACGATATTTTGCCACTGTGCGTCTGGCAATATTGTATCCTTTTTCCTGTAATAATTCTGTTAAGCGTTCATCACTCAAAGGCTTCTTTTTACTTTCAGCTTCTACCATATCACTCAATATTTTTTTCACTTCACGCGTGCTTACTTCTTCGCCGCTGTCTGTACTTAAAGATTCGCTGAAGAAAAATTTAAGGCGATAAGTTCCAAATTCTGTTTGTACAAATTTGCTGTTGGCAACGCGGCTTACGGTAGAAATATCAAGCCCGGTAATTTCAGCAATATCTTTTAAGATCATTGGGCGCAATGTTGTTTCATCACCGGTAAGAAAAAACTGTTTTTGATAATGCATGATGGCGCCCATTGTGCTAAGCAAAGTGTTTTGCCGTTGCTTTATCATATCAATAAACCATTTGGCAGAATCAATTTTTTGTTTAATAAAAAGCACCGCTTCTTTCTGGCGTTTATCTTTTTTTGTACCGCGGTCATATTCTTTCAGCATATCACGATAACCTTCACTGATGCGTAAGTCCGGTGCATTTTTAGAGTTGAGTGTAAGGTCTAATTTTCCCGCAGTATTTATAATAAAAAAATCAGGAATAATATAACTCTCTGCTTTATTTACTTCGCCAACATTACCTCCGGGTCTTGGGTTAAGTTTCAGAATTAAAGTAATTACTTCCTTTAATTCATCATCCGTAATATTTACTCCACGCTGAATTTTTTCGTAATGTTTTTTTGTAAACTCATCAAAATATTTATCAGCTATTTGTATGGCAAGCTCCACATCTCTTCCTTCAGCCTGCTGACGCACCAACTGAAGCATTAAACATTCCTGCAGGTTTCTGGCACATACACCTGGCGGATCAAACTGTTGTATTAATTTTATAAGCTCTTCAATTTCTTCTTCTGTTGAATCTATATTTTGTCTGAATGCGAGGTCATCAACCACAGAGCTTAATTCGCGGCGCAGGTATCCATCATCATCCACGCTGCCAACGATCTGTTCGGCAATTTTTAATCTCCTTTCATCTAATGACAACATGCCCAACTGATCTACCAATATATCGTGCAATGATGTTTCAACACGCAGCGGAATTGTTTTCTGTTCTTCATTATCTCCGTAGTTATCATCGCGCAATTTATAATCTGCAACCTCATCATCACCATCACTTACATAATCAGAAATATCAATATTTTCATAATCCTCTACACTGCCGTCATATTCTTCCTCAGGTGCATCAAATTCTTCCATGCGTTCTTCACCTTCTTCTTTGCCTTCTTCTGTAACTTCCAATGCGGGGTTTTCTTCAAGTTCTTCCTTGATCCTTTCTTCAAGATTTGCAGTAGGTATTTGCAGCAGTTTCATTAATTGTATCTGCTGCGGCGATAACCGTTGTAATAATTTTTGCTGCAGTGTTTGACTTAGTGCCATGCTGTTCGGGGTAAAGTTTAATCAATTATTAAGATGCAAAATAATTACTTGCCGTAAATTTACCTGCAAATATGAACTTGAAAAAGAAAACATTCCTCGCATTAACTGTTAAATTAGTTTTCTGTGTAACCTGTTTACAGGCGCAAAATTCAAATGATTCTGCTAAGATTGACAGCGTTCATTTTTTTATAATGCCGAATACTGCATTTTACTTAAAACAATCAACAATTCAAAATCCATTATCTGGTAATTTTTATTCAAAGCATTTACCTTTTTTCTGCAATAAAGAATTACAGTTGCAAAAGGCAGTTGGTATCCCGATAAAATTCAGGTTAAGCACAGTTGAATATTGCGATAAACTTGAAGGAAAGGACCGGTAAAAAAGCAGATTAAATTTTATCTCTTTACAGCATCATGCAAAAAGAATTATATTTTGATATCAGCTCAGAGCAAAGCGGCGGCAGCTTATATAAAATAAAAGATGAAGCAAATAATATCTCGTTTCTGTATCAGCATAGCACCTATGATGATAACCGTGATGAGATAAAAATATTTGATACTGCATATCCATCTTTTGCTGCCTTTTGGCAAATGCTTGTAAAAGATAAACAATGGTTTTATCAGCATCCGTTGTTTGTGCATCCTGAACAAAGAGATTTTATAAAAGATCAGTTACAAAAAGTAAACTGGTCTGTTCATCCAAATATAAAATGGCAGGAAAGCCATAAGCAACAATGGAAAAAAGTATTAACCGGTAAGATTGATTATTATCGCTCAAAAATCTGAGCTTTATTGCAGAAAAAATTGTTATGCTGAGTTAAAAAATAAAATAATTTTTAATTGTCTTTACGCTACTTCAATTCTTTAATTTTTATACTTCTGTAGCTCACTTCATTACCATGATCCTGTAAAAGAATATGCCCTTCTTTTGCTTCGCCAAAATGCTCCCATATCTTGTATTTACTTATAGCAACAAGGTCTTCAAATTTTTTTGAGCTACGCTCATATTCCAACACTTTAATTCCATTAAGCCAATGCTCAACATGATTGTTTGGATAAACAATTATTCTTCCCCAATTCCATTGTCCGGGCGGATTAAAATACCGTTCATTTTTATTGGCAGGAATAAGATCATACAATGATGCAAGTGTGCGGTCTCCATCACGGCCAAGCTTTGCATCAGGATGCAGTTTATCATCAAGCACCTGGTATTCTAAACCAATAGCAGAGCTGTCACTTTTTTCTTTCAGTGTTACAAAATATTTTACACCGCTGTTAGCGCCGGGGGTAAGTTTAAATTGAAAGCTGAGATCAAATGCGCTGTATTCTTTTGCGGTAACTACATCGCCACCATTTTTTCCCTGTTCGCCGTTTGATTCCAGCACCGTTATCATACCGCTGTTAATTCTCCATCCATGATCCGGGAAACCGGTTTTAAAAGCGCCGCGCCAGCCATCTGCATTTTTACCATTGAATAATAATTTCCAGCCTTCTTTTTTTTCCTGTTCTGAAAGATCATTCGGTACCATATTCACCACAAAAACATTTGTTGGAAAAGGCGTTGATGTAAGACCAGTAGTTTTTATACGAATGTTTTTCCAATACATTTTTTTACCGGCTAAAGAGGGATCGGGAACTGCATGTACCTGCAAAGCAATAAAGCCATTATGCGAAACTGAATCAATTAAATATGAAACAGGTTTATCATTCAGCCAGGTTTTTATACTGTTGCCGATGGCTTCAATTTTATAATGATTCCATTCACCAACTTTAAATAAATCCTGCGCTTCCGGATGTAAAGTAACAGGGTACAACCATCCCCTTCTGCCTTCTTCATAAATACCGGCGCTCCATTTTCTCGAAGACGGATCTTCTTCAACCTGGTAACCATACACTCTTCCTTTATTATTACCATTAATTTCATCAGCATTAAAATGACTTCTTATCTGCACGCCGCTATTACTTGCAGTGTCATCAACCTTTGCATCAAACTCTAAAATAAAATCACCGTAATTTTTTTCTGTTGCCAGAAAAGTATTGGGCGAACCTGAAACTGTAGTGCCAACGATCATATTGTTTTCTACAGAATATTCACCTGCACCCACAAGGCGATTCCATCCGCTAAGTGTTTTGCCATCAAATAAATTCGTGTAGCCGTTTTGTGCAATTGCAAAAGATGATATTATTAAACAAATAAAAAAGAAGGAAAGATTTTTCATTATAAAACTTTAATGATGAAGATATGAATGTTTTAATAATCATGTGAATACATCAAACAAAAAAAGACTGTTTGATACAGTCTTTTTACAATCATTATTTTTTGTGTTATTGTCCGCCGCCGTTATTCCTGTTCATCATCTGCGCTCTCATTCTATCTTCATAGTCATGTATCTTCTGTATTTGTTCATCGGTTATACCTGCTGCTTTAAAACGCGTATCCATGTCATCTCTTATCGTTTTCATTTTTGTCTGTTTATCTTCCTGGCTTATGGATTGATCCATAAATATATCACGCATTTGCGGGCGATATTCCTGTCGTATAGCCATTACCGAATCAACCATAGGGTCGGCTAATTGTACAGAGTCTTTTAAATAGGTTTTCCAGGCTTCCTGCATCTTCATCATATTTTGTTGTGCATGCAGTTTTGTTGCACTGAATGATAATATAATTGCTAAAAGCAAA
>JBDTLW010000049.1:0-8422 GCA_039934575.1 Parafilimonas sp.
CACTCTTAAAAAGATTTGCAGCACTTTGATAATTGGAAGCAAGCGCAGTGTGTGACAAAACTTTTGCAGTGTAATTATCCTGAACCACACTATCTGCATATAAAGCAAATTTTTTATTTTGATATAAAGGCATCATTGTTTGTGCATTACAAAATTGAGTGATTAGCAAGCTAATAATTACAAAGCAAATTTTATACAAATGAAATGATTTCATAATACAGTATCTTCTTTAAGCATAATAAAGGTTATTGAATTGTGTCTTTATGCATTCGTAACTGTTATTCTTTTTGACACGAAGACACGACGAATTACAAATAAGCTTCTTTTCATTTTTACATGTTAAGCAAGTAAATAATAGTTAATAATCTGCAACAATCATATCCCAATATTGCAACGAGGGCAGTGTAAATGAAACCGCATTACCAGATGTGGTAAAACTTATTTGCTGCAATGCACCGCTATTAATATCAGGGGAAGCCATCCATAATTTTTTTACCTGTTTATCAGTTGTTAATATGTAAGAAATATTCTGAAATGTGTTCGGCGTTGTTTGATTGCCGTTTGTGTCCCGCCAGTCAAATGATGATGCATTTGCAAAGTTGATAAGATGTATTACCTGTTTATTCCCTATATCTTTTCCAATCACAGAGATACTTCCATTCTGCGGCGGAAAATTATTCAGCTTTGTTTTTCCATCAGAAGAAATAATATTTGGTACATTGAATGCACCGCCATCACGCAATAGATTTTCATAACCTGTAAGAAAATCATAATAGTGAATGATTGCCTGTTGCAAGTCTGGCTTCATCTTTAAATTATCATTCGGAAAATATTCTTTGCACAACATGTGATCGCCCATTTCAAGATGCGTAGCGCCGTACGCAAAAATTACTGCATCTGTTAATAAAACGCCGGGCGTATTAAAATATCCTGTTGAGTTCGCAACATTATAATCCATGTATGCGGTAAGCACCGTTTGCTTGGTATTATTACTCCATGCAATATTGTTTTGAATAATGGTTTTTAAATCAGCATAACCTTCATTCGGCGCCCACACTTCCGTATAAGTAAAATCAACCGGCGATGTTGCAATATTATTTTGTTGTCCAAATTGATTCACTGCATTCATCACCAAACGCTTTGTTGGCGCTGCCGTTTTCATAGCATATAAAAAAGAACCAAAGCCCTTCGCCACATCAATCACATTGCCGTTATAATCATAATGTGTTCCGAGGTCACCAACCTGGTCAACATGAAAACCATCAAAATCATATACATCATACATATCCTGCGTTTTGCCGGCAAGATATTGTTGCCATGATGTATTGCCTGGGTTGGTTAAATAAATATTGCTTTTAAATGGTGCACTTAAATTCAAAAAGACTTTTTCAGAATGATGCTGATCTTTATACATGTACCATTCATCTGAAACACCATCTGCTGCTGCATCATTTAATGCACCGTAACATAAATTATAGCTCATTGCTTTCATGTTATGGTTATGTGCTGATGAAATATAATAATCAACCGTTAATTTATAATTTGTGCGGCTTGCAATATCCAGCCAGCTTGCCGCCGGATTTGAAACAGTACCGGCAAGCGGCTGCTGATGATCGTAATCCCAATCATAAAATTGCAAACCATTTATATGCAAACGACTTAAATTATTTATTACAGAGTCCATATAATTATTTGATAATTGTCCATACGCAGAGAGAAACCCGTAACGCGGAAATTTCGTCCAGTCACTCGAAACATCAACTGCTGTTGCGCCATAAATTTTTTCTATTCCATCCTCAACATTGTAAACATCAATCATGTAACCTGTGTAATCATTTGATGGTGCAGCCCATGTCCACGTTGTGCCGGATACATTTGTTTCAGCAATTAATTTATCTAATTGCCTGTATCTTATTTTGGCTGATGCAGGCAAACTTTTATCAATAAAAAAACTAATTACATCGCCTGGTTTATATACTGCTTTATCTGTAATAATATTAATAGATGTATCTGCGGCCGGCGGATTATTTGTTGTTCCATTTCCGTGCGGTGAAATATTTTTTTTACAACTGATGATTGAAAGAAATACAAATAGATAACTCAACATTCTTATCATTCTTATTTATTGGTTTAAAGAAACGGGTTTTGAAGCATTGATCTTTTGTAGAGTGTCGTTACTGCTTAACAATTGAAATAGTTTCATACAATTGATTGATCGTAACCGTATAATTTCCTGCTTCTGTTATCTGCCATTTATAATCATCTTTATCTGCCTGGTTTGCGCCTTGTGCAACAAACGGCGCATTGGTATCTGTTATCGGCGGATGATTCATATCAGGTCTGAAATACGGACCTGCAAAACCATTCTTTATAGCAACAGGAATTTTAAATTCGCCAGCAGTAAGCGGGCCAATATATGTAAATACATTCGGGTCTGAAGTTGCTGTCATCGGTGTTGGGTCATCATCGTTCCATCCATTCGGTGCTGCATCACCCAGCATCCATAAAGCTGTGTATGGTGTGAAAGGCTGTATGTGAATAGAGTTGTATTGAATGTTCAATGAAATTTTATAAGCGCCTGCAGTTGTTATCTGCCATTTATCATCGGGAGGATTGGTACTGCCCAAAACCAATGCAGCAGTTGTATCTGTTATTGAGGGATGATTGGTTAACGGGCGATAAAAATCGCCACCCCAATTTCCTGTTGTAGTTGGCATTTTAAATTCACCAGCATTTAAATTTTCATTGTAATGAAAAATGTATGGATTGAATGGATCCAATTTCATTTGATTTGGATTATCAATGTTCCATCCGTTTGGTGTTGCATCACCCACAATCCAAAGCTCTGAATACAAAGGGGCCTGTGCCTGCGAAATAGTAATGGTTAATGAAATAAGATTTACATCAATTGTATAAACCTGCGGCAAAATAATATTAAATTTATCATCAGGTTGTGCATCTTCAGTGCGGTAAAATAAATGCGCCGAATCTGCGCCTTTATTATAAGATGGAAGAAACGAACCGAGTGTAGTTATAAATTTAAATTCACCCGGCGTTAAAGTTCCTGTGTAATGGAACTCTCCGGGAATAGTTGCATCAGGTGTTAATGAATCAGCGGCATTTGCATCCCATCCTGTTGCTGTTGCACTGCCAATAATGTATAAAGATTTTGAAACAGGCTGATAAGGCGTAACAGAAATATTTATTGCATCTGATGTATCACCTTTCATTGTTCCATCGCCAATCATGGTATATACTCTTGCCTGTAAAATGAAAGTAATACCAGGCGCTGCACTCCAGTAATCAGAAAGCAAAGTGTTTAAAGCTGCTGTTGAATATGAAATAGTATAAGTGCCTTTACCAATATTGTTTGTAATTGGCGAAGAAAAATTATTGCCTTGCTTATCCAACTGCAACACATAAGTTATCGCTTCACCAGTTTTATAATTAGAACCTGTTGTCCAGTTAAGCGTTAATGCGGTTGTGTTTGCATTTGCTTCATTCAATACAATTAAAGAATCGGATGCTGTTACAGCCAAAGGACCATTCACATCTTTCGGAGAAAAATCTTCCGTTTTTTTACAGGCTGAAAAGACAGAAAATATAATCATGCAAAAAGTAATTGCATATACCAGCATATTAAAATTCAATTTTATTTTTTTATGTATAGATGATGATAATAGCATAGCAAAAGTTTTTAAAATTAATAACCTGGGTTTTGTGTAAGATTTTTATTAGCATCTATTTCAACCTGCGGAATGGGCATCAATAAATTTTTCGATGTTGCATTTGTTTTACCAATGGAATGTAAAAAATCCAAACCATACTGGCCATTATTTACACGAATCAAATCAAACCACCTGTCGCCTTCAAAGGCAAGCTCCATACGTCTTTCATGCAAAATAGTATTGCGCATATCAGTTTGGTTTTCTCCGTGAATATCCGGTATGCCTGCACGTTCTCTTATCATATTTAATGGCCCTTCTGCCTGTGTTGTTTCGCCTGTTTCATTCAATGCTTCTGCTTCCATCAATAATACATCAGCATATCTTAACACAGGAAAATCTTCATTGCTGGTATTGTATTGAGGCGAAACACTTGTAGGCACTAAAAACTTTCTTACATTATAACCCGTAGTTGAATAACTGCTTGAATAAACATTGCCATTAAAATCAGGACAACCCTGGTATAAAATAGTGAGGTCTTTTCTTTTATCACCAGCTTCATAGCTGTCAACAAATTCCTGTGTTGGCTGATTCCATCCATAAGCACCGCCAACAAATGTTGTATTGCGCGGACCCATAAAAGTGCTTGTCCATGAAGCCTGGTTTAAATCATCAAAAAATCCATAAGTAGTGGCGCCGCTAAACTGCACTTCAAATAAAGATTCAGGTCCGTTCTTATGTGCAGGATCGAAGTTGTCAGTATAGTTTGCATCAAGAGTATAACCCAAAGAAGTTACCTGCTGGCAAAGCGGAATCACATCAGCATAATCGCCTAAAGTAAGATATACTTTTGCAAGCAAGCCAACAGCAGAACCTTTTGATGCACGACCAACATCTGCACCTGTATAAGTTTCTCTTGGCGGCAATAAAGTAATTGCATCTTTTAAATCCTGCACAATCAAATCATATACCTGCGCTTTCGCTGTACGTGCAGGATACAAATTATCCTCAGGTGTTTGCGGTGCAGTTATCAAAGGCACATCACCAAAATATCTTACTAAAATAAAATAGTAATTCGCTCTTAAAAATTTTGCTTCACCAATAATCCGGTTACGCAAAGTTGTATCCATATTTATGCCCGGCACATTTTGAATCACTTCGTTACAGTATAAAATTCCGGGATAAGGTCCGCGATATAAATCAAGCACGCCTGCATTACTTGGGTCAGTTGTAAAATTGGCTTCTTCAACGGTTTCAATGCCATCTGTTCCGCCGCCTGCACCAACAACACTGTTGCCTGCAAAAATATCAGACGTCCACATACGCAGGTTGTACAACTTCGGTCTTTGCAAAGGCTGATAAGCTGCATTTATTGCGCTAACAGCATCATCTGCGGTTTGATAAAAGTTAGATGTATTAATAGTATCAAGCGGAACTTTATCAAGATACTTCTTACAGCTTGCCAGAGAAATTAAAAGCAGGCAGAATGTTATATAGTTTATCAGTTTCATGTGTATATTATTTTTTTATTTGGCACATGGAATAACCAAACTTTTAATTCAATAATGAACTTTTGAATGGTTATTTCATAAATCATTTTTATAAGTTTAAATTAATACCAACACTGAAAGTTCTTGTTACAGGATACACGCTGTAGTCAACACCATTGGCACCAACTTCAGGATCGAAGCCACTGTATTTTGTAAACGTTGCGAGGTTTAAACATGATGCATAAATCCTAATGGAAGAAAACTTTATGCGCTGAATAAATTCGTGTGGAAGTGTATAACCTATCGTAACATTTTTTATGCGCAGGTAAGAGCCATCTTCAATATACCTGTTCGAAACTCTTGCATTTTGATTCGGATCTCCATATATTGCGCGCGGCATATAATTACTTGTGCCTTCGCCTTCCCAAAGGCTTTGGGTACGTGCTGTTTGGTTTTGCGCTGTTGACATTCCTTCCTGGTAAATATTATTTGCATTAAAAATTTTATTGCCATAAACACCTTGGAGGAAAATATTTAAATCAAAACCTTTATAGCTAAAACTGTTGTTCATACCATAAATAAATTTTGGATTCGGATTGCCGATATAGGTTCTGTCATCAGCATTTATTACACCATCACTATTCAAATCTTTAAAGCGAATATCGCCAGGCGATGTACTGTTATATGTTGTTGTGCCTGCCTGTTGCACCGCATGATTATCTATATCTTTTTGTATTTGAAAAAGTCCATCCGTTACATAACCATAAAATTCATTCGCAGGAAATCCTGCTGCATCAATTCCAAAATTTGCATTCAAGCCATAATTGTCAACAAACAATGGCGTGCTGTCGTTAAGGCTTTTAATTTTATTTTGGTTGAATGAAATATTTAAATCAGTGTTCCATGAAAATATGCCTATAATATTTTTTGTTGAGAGACCTATCTCAATGCCTTTATTCTGCAAACTGCCTGCATTAATAGATGGCACATTTGTGCTTGAATAACCAGTGGTAACGGGTACTACAGCAGGCACCAGCATTTTAGAAGTATTTTTTAAATATGCATCAACAGTAAGATTCACGCGGTTGTTAAACATCGTTGCATCCAAACCAATATTGCTTTGTTCAACCTGCTCCCATTGTACACCAGGATTTGGTAACACCAACGGGTAAACGATACTTACAATATTATTATTGAAATTGTATTGTGCAATTTGCAATGATGATGCGAATGAATAATTGCCGATGTTTTGATTACCAGTAACGCCATAACCTGCACGCAATTTTAAATCGTTTATAAAATCAACCTTAAAAAAATCTTCTTTTGAAATGCGCCATGCTGCAGATGCAGAAGGAAATGTTCCGTATCTGTTGTTGGCACCAAAGCGTGATGAGCCATCTCTTCTTACGGTTGCGGTAACAAGATATTTATCTTTATAATCATAATTTACTCTTCCCATAAATGACAGCAGCGCCCATTCAGATGCATCACCACCAACATTTGCATCACCCGTGCCGCTGTTTAGTTGTTGTGTTATATTGCTTGGAAAATCTTTGCGGTTGCCGCTTAAATAATCGAAGCGATTGTTTTGTGCACTGCTGCCTGCAAGTACTGTGAGATGATGATCTGTACCGAAAGTTTTATCATAGGTAAAATAATTATCCCATAAATATGTAAGCGATTTATTATACTGCTGCGCTAAGAATGCTGTTGTTTGCGGATTAGGTTCAAAATCATAAACAGGCGCCCAGCTTCTGCTATCAAAAAATTCTGCCTGTATGCCTGCAGTTGTTTTGAATTTTAATGATGGTAAAATGGAAACTTCAGCATACACGTTTCCTAATACATTATAACCTTTCGTAACGTTTTGATTAATGTTCGCTGTACCAATTTGATTAGTGATATCGCCATACCAAAGTGAATTGCCGGTAATTTTTGAATACTTTCCATCACTGCCAAAAATTGGTTGAACAGGATTTGCTGCCATTGTACTTCTTATATCGTAAGAGCCATTTGGTTTATCATCGGCAGTTAATGTAATATTGTTTCCAAACGTTAACCACGAAAGCGGTTTTGCCTGGCTGTTGAATTGTGCTGTATATCTTTTATATCCCGTTGTTACAACTATTCCTTTTTGGTCGAGCACACTGCCTGAAACATAATAATTGTATTTATCAGAACCGCCGGAATAAGACAGAGAATAATGCTGCATTGGCGCTGTGCGAAACAATGCACCGAGCCAATCTGTTCCAGTACCTAATGTATCAGGATTTGCATAAGCAGGATTTACAGTTTGATTTCCATTAGTAAGTAATTCATTATTCAGCGTAGCAAATTGTTCAGCGTTCAGCATCTTTACAACACTTGTTGCTTTTTGCCATGCAGTATAAAAATTAAAAGTAAGATAACCTCTTCCATTGACACCTTTTTTTGTGGTAATCAGTACAACACCATTCGCACCACGTGAGCCATAAATAGCTGCAGCAGATGCATCTTTCAAAACATCTATTGAGGCAATATCATCAGGATTTAAATTGTTTAACGGTGCATCTGTTGGTACACCATCAACTACAATTAATGGGTCAGCATTATTTATTGTTCCTGTGCCGCGAATTCTGAATGTAACGTTACTGCCCGGCGCACCGGATGCAATTACCTGCACACCTGCAGCCTTGCCTTCCATTGCTTCGCCTGCATTTGTAATGGGAATGGAATTAAAATCTTTTGTACCAATCGTAGCAACAGAACCTGTTACATCTTTTCTTCTTTGCGTGCCATAACCAACTACAACCACTTCGCCAAGATTAGCAATGGAAACATTAAGCATAACGCTAAAATTTGTTTCGTTATCAACCGCAACTTCTTTATTAATATATCCAATTGAAGAAAAAACCAAAACGGCATTACTGCCGGAAATATTCATTGTAAAACTTCCATCTCCTGTTGTTGCTGTTGAATTAGGCGTTCCCTTTTCGGTAACAGTTACTGACGGAATTCCTTTGCCAGTGCTGTCTGTAACAATTCCTGAAACTTTTTTGTTTTGTGCAAACAAAATTAAAGGCGCAAACATCAACAACAGCAATACCGCATGTTTTGAAAACCAATTTTCTCTTAATCGCATAATGCAATCGTTTTAGATTATTTGTAATAAATAAGTAAGCTAATTTTTGCAGAAAGAAATCCTTACTCTCATCAATTACAAAAAAACAATTTGTATTTTCTAATCAGTTATCACAGCGTTTTAATTTGTTTTCAAATTGTATCAAT
>JBDTLW010000050.1:0-8258 GCA_039934575.1 Parafilimonas sp.
ATGCACAAGGCATAACTGATTTAGATAATTATGCAATAAAACCTGGCAGTAAATTGTATCCTGATCTTTTTTTATAGGATGATTTAATGCAGCTATAGTTTGCACATAATTTTATAACTGACAATATTTTTTTATGCTTCATTCACAGTTATAGCTATTCAACTTTTATTTTTCGGCACTATTTTGTATGTTGCAACTGTATCAAAACCATTTGCCACCATGAACAAAAAAATCTTTTTAACCGCTGCTTGTTTTTCATGTTTATTTATAGTAAAAGCACAAACCGATTCTGCAACTATGACGCCCGGCTTGCAGTATATTGGAGATACAACCAAACCCGAAGCAACAGAATTTTATAAACCGGTTCCGCCAATTGTAACACCAGGTAAAAACGACGGTGATGCACCATCTGATGCTGTCATTTTATTTAATGGAAAAAGTTTAGATGCATGGGAATCTGCCCATGATACAACCAAACCGGCTGACTGGATAATTGATAATGGTGAACTTACAGTGAATAAAAAAGGTGGTGGCAGCATACAAACAAAACAACATTTTTTGGATTACCAGTTACATGTTGAATGGAAAGAACCAATAGATATTCAGGGCAGCGGACAGGCGCGTGGCAACAGCGGCGTTTTTCTTGCATCAACAGGGCCGGGCGATGCCGGCTATGAAATACAGGTTTTAGATTGTTACAATAACACAACGTATGTAAACGGTCAAACAGCAGCCGTGTATAAACAAGGAATTCCTTTGGCAAATGCCTGCAAAAAACCAGGTGAGTGGCAAACGTATGATATCATCTGGACTGCACCACGTTTTGATAATGCCGGTAATTTAACCGATTCTGCAAGAGTAACTGTTTTACACAATGGTGTTTTGGTGCAAAATAATTTTAAGTTAAAAGGAATGACCCGTTATATTGGATTACCTTATTACACTGCACATGGTGCATCATCAATTAAATTGCAATCTCATGGCGATCCAAGCAAGCCAATAAGCTTTAGAAATATTTGGGTAAGACCGCTTGATTAGATATCATTTAAATAAGCATAGATCATTTTAAGTTCAAAGCCTTTTTGTTGCAAAAAGGCTTTTATTTTTTTCTTTTTGATAAAGATATTTTTTTCACTTTTCAAGGTCTTGAGTTTATTGGAAGCAAGCGTAATAAAAGTTTTATTATAGTTTGATGTATCAATTGAATTAAGTGCTTTGCTGATGCAATAATCACTTACCTGTTTTTGTTTAAGCTCATATTTTATTTTTTCTTTCCCCCATTTTTTTAAATTGAATTTGCCTCTTGCAAATGCAAGCGCAAAGCGTTCTTCATTTAAAAAATCTTCTTCAATTAATTGAGTTAATAATTGTTCAACCTCTTTTTTATATAATTGAAAAGAATATAATTTTTCTCTTACTTCCTTATGGCAACGCTCCTGGTAAGCGCAATAATGTTTTGCTTTTTGTAAGGCAATTGATAAAGAAGTTTCCATCAAAAAAAATAATGCTTATTGTTATTCAGGATCAGCACCTGGTGATTTGAAATGAATTTTATTTTTCAAAACTTATTTTATATTCTGATACATATTCGCTTGAGTCACCATGCATATCTTTAAAAAATAACCTTGCTTCTTTTTCTAATTTTAAGCAGGTGTTTTTGTTTTTTATATCAGATGCAGATTTTGTTGGTTGCAGTGAGGGATACCATATAATATGCCCTGGTTTATTCAAAAGCATTTGCGGTTTACTCCAATTTTGAGAATTATCTCCTGTGTTTAGATCAGCATTTTTATTAAACGAGATCCAGATGCTGCCGCCTTTCCAGGATGGGCCTTCGGCTCTTGCCATCAGCATAACCCAGCAATTCAAATATGTGTTCCAGCTAACAGAAGGTCCCCAATAAAATTTCGATTCGGGTGATGATGCTGGTCCACCTCCATCGTTAAAAGGAATTTGCAAAGACTTTACGGGCAAACCCATATCATTATATGCTGCATTAAAAGATTTGCCATTCCATCGTTTTGCTTTGCCAACCGGGTTATCCAAATCATTTAAACTTATTCTTGCTATACTTATGCACTGCCCGCTCCACTCTAACAGCGGATCATAGTTTGCAGCATTATAATTTCCATGATAACCATATTCGCCATAAAACAGGTAGAGATAATTGCCGCTTACTACTGCAGAGGGATCACCAACACCACCTGCAAAAGTTACCGACTTGTTATGCGGTTTTAATATCATGCGCGGCTGCAGATCTTCAATAAAAATTCCATTGTTAACCCAGCTTCTGCCACCATCAACAGATTTCATAATGCCTATACGGCAAACTGCTGCAGCGGAACTTGAGTCTGTTAATCCCTGCGGCCAATCAACATTTAAATAACCTTCTCCTGTTTTAGCATTGTATGGAAACGTTGATGGATAATTTTCATTATGATAAACAGCAAACAATGTTTTACCTGTTATATCTTTTTTATCCTGGTAAATTGTTTCAAACCACACTGCACCATGCAACCCTGTTTCCGTTGGCTGCACATTTAATGGCATAACAGGATCTTTAAAATAATCTTCAATGGTAAGAAATGCTTCATCAGCGTTTTTACCATCTGCAAATTTTAAATTTTTTGAAAAACCCCAAACGGGATCTTCACCATATTTTCCAGGGAAAATGCGAAAAGTATCACCAACCCAGGCTTCCGCCATATTACAATCTACAAAAGATTTAAAATAAAATTTTGCAGAAGGAGTAAGGGTAAATTTTGGGGTATTAGTATTGGGTTTGTTATTGATGTATGATGATGATAACATCAGGAGGCAAATAACACCAACAATAACATGGTTGTTTATTTTCATTGTTATATGCTTAAATATTTTTTTTTGATTTGATTACTGTAAAATATAAAGCTATCCAAGATTTGGGCTCAGCCATCTTTCCGCTTCTTCTATGCTCATATTTTTTCTTTTGGCATAATCTTCCAATTGGTCATGCTTAATTTTTCCCAAACCAAAATAATGGCTTTGAGGATGTGAAAAATACCAGCCGCATACAGATGCCGGTGGATTCATAGCAAGACTTTCCGTTAATTCAATATCTATATTTTCTGTAACGTTCATCAATTCAAACAACTTAATTTTTTCTGTGTGATCAGGGCATGCGGGATAACCCGGTGCGGGTCGAATGCCTTTATATTCTTCGTGAATTAATTGCTTTTCTGAAAGTGATTCATCTTTATCATAACCCCAGAATTCTTTTCTTACTTTTTGATGTAAACATTCAGCAAAGGCTTCTACAAAACGGTCAGCTAAAATCTGCACCGTAATCTTATTATAGTCATCATTATCTTTTGCAAACTGATCAATATATTTTCTTGCGCCATCAATTGTTACCGCAAATGCGCCTATATGATCTTCAACAGAACAGGAAATAAAATCAGCTAATGAAAAATTACTTTGACCTGCAGCTTTTTTACTTTGCTGTCTTAAAAATTCAAGATTTACTTCGCTATCATTTGTTTGCAGTGTAACGGTATCTCTGTTGTTGCTTTGCGCTTTCCAAAAACCAATAACTCCTTTAGCTGTAAACCAATGTTCATCAATTATTTTTTTAAGAAGCTTTGTTGCATCGTTATACAATTTAGTTGCTTCTTTTCCAAAGTTTGCATCGCTTAAAACTTCAGGAAATTTTCCGGGCATTTCCCAGCCAATAAAAAAAGGTCCCCAATCTATGTATGCTGCAATTTCTGCAAGATCAAAATCTTTAAATATTTTAATGCCATCTATAACCGGCTTAACAGGAGTATAATTTTCCCAATCGAAATTTTCTTTTTTATTTACTGCTTCTTCATAAGGCAATAAAACCTTTTGGTTTTGTTTGCTCAAAAATTGTTTACGTAAACTGTTATACTCTTCTTCGGTCTTTTTAATCAGCAGCGGTTTTTGTTCTTTATTTAAAAGATTTGAAACAACAGTTACACTTCGCGACGCATCGAGTACATGTATCACACCATTATCATATTGCGGTGCAATCTTAACTGCCGTATGCGTTCTTGAAGTAGTAGCGCCGCCAATTAATAAAGGTTGCTGCATGTTGCGGCGTTTCATTTCATGCGCCACATGCACCATCTCATCAAGTGATGGAGTAATTAAACCGCTTAAACCAATCACATCTACGTTTTCTTTTAGCGCAGTTTCTAAAATTTTATCTGCAGGCACCATTACGCCAAGATCAATTATATCATAACCATTACAACCAAGCACTACACCAACAATATTTTTTCCTATATCATGCACATCTCCTTTCACAGTTGCCAGCAAAACTTTTGCAACTGAAGATTTTAAAGCATTGGGATTGTTTCTTTTTTCTTCTTCAATAAATGGAGTAAGATAAGCCACGCTTTTTTTCATCACTCTTGCACTTTTTACAACCTGCGGCAAAAACATTTTACCGCTTCCAAAAAGATCTCCAACTACATTCATTCCATCCATCAGCGGACCTTCAATTACATGCAAAGGCTTGGGGTAATTTTTTCTTGCTTCTTCTGTATCAACCTCAATAAAATCTGTTATGCCATTTACAAGTGCATGCTTCAATCTTTCTTCAACTGTATTGCTGCGCCAGGCATCATCTTTCTTTTCTGTTTTATCTTTTTGCTTTACTGTTTCTGCAAATACAATTAATTTTTCAGTTGTTTCATTATTATCATTGTTCCTGTTTAAAATAACATCTTCGCACAATTGTTTTAAAGAAGGTTCAATCTGATCATATACTGCTAACTGACCAGCGTTTACAATGCCCATATCCATACCAGCCTTTATTGCATAAAAAAGAAAAACACTATGCATGGCTTCACGCACCAAGTCATTTCCTCTGAATGAAAAAGAGAGATTGCTTATACCGCCACTTATTTTTGTAAGCGGCATTTTTTGTTTAATAATACGTGTGGCTTCTATAAAATCAACTGCGTAATTATTGTGCTCTTCAAGCCCGGTTGCTATTGCAAAAACATTAGGATCAAAAATTATATCCTGTGCATCATATCCAACCTGTTCCGTTAAAATTTTATATGCACGCTCACTAATACTCACTTTCTTTTGCAAAGTATCTGCCTGACCGTTTTCATCAAAAGCCATTACCACAACAGAAGCGCCATACATTCTGCATGTTTCTGCCTGGCTTATAAATTTTTCTTCTCCTTCTTTTAATGAAATAGAATTTACAATGCACTTGCCTTGCACACATTTTAAACCTGCTTCAATAATTTCAAATTTTGATGAATCAATCATTACAGGAATGCGTGCTATATCTGGTTCGCTTTGCAGGAGATTTAAAAAAGTTGTCATTGCTTTTACGCCATCAAGCAATGCATCATCCATATTTACATCAAGTATCTGTGCACCATTTTCAACCTGTTGCCTTGCTACACTTAATGCTTCTTCATATCTGCTTTCGCGTATAAGTCTTGCAAATTTTTTTGAACCTGTAAAATTTGTGCGCTCACCAATATTTACAAAATTAGATTCGGGGCGAACAGTTAAAGGTTCTAAACCGGCAAGGCGCAAATAAGGCTTAATAATATTATTACTCATCTATATTAAATTAAAGCAGCTTCAACCATAGGTAATTTTCTCGGCTGAATATTTTTTACATGTTGTGCAATGGCTTTTATATGTTCAGGTGTAGTACCGCAACAACCGCCAACAATATTTACAAAACTTTCTTTTGCCCAATCTTCAATAAAGCATGCGGTTTCATGTGGTTGTTCATCGTACTCACCCATGGCATTTGGCAAGCCTGCGTTGGGATATGCAGAAACATAGCAGGAAGCAAGATGTGAAAGTTCTTCAATATGCGGTCTCATTTCTTTTGCACCCAATGCACAATTTAAACCAATGCTTAAAGGCTTTGCATGTACTACTGAATTATAAAAGGCTTCTAAAGTTTGTCCGCTTAATGTCCTGCCGCTTGCATCTGTAATTGTTCCGCTGATCATTATGGGCAATGATTCTTTTTTAATATCTCTGAAATATTTTTTTATAGCGAAGATGGCAGCCTTTGCATTCAACGTATCAAATATTGTTTCAATCAATAACAGATCAACACCGCCTTCTTCAAGACCCTTTACCTGTTCATAATATGCTTCAACTGCTTCATCAAAAGTTAAAGCCCGGTAACCGGGGTCGTTTACTTTGGGTGATAATGAAAGTGTTTTATTCATTGGGCCGATGGCACCGGCCACATACCTCACCCCCTGCCCCTCTCCACGAGTGGAGAGGGGAGAAGAAAATTCTTCAATAGCTTGTATTGCAATTTTTGCTGCTGCAAAATTTATTTCATAAGCTAATTGCTGCATGTTATAATCAGCCAGTGAAACACGTTGTGCATTGAATGTATTTGTTTCAATAATATCTGCACCGGCTTCAAGGTATTCTTTATGAATTTCTTTTATGATCTGCGGCTGCGTTAAGCATAGCAGATCATTATTGCCTTTTATATCCGATGCCCAATCTTTAAAACGCTCTCCGCGATAATCTGATTCAGATAATTTATAACGCTGTATCATAGTGCCCATCGCACCATCTATAATTAAAATGCGTTCTTCTAAAAGCCGTTTGATGTTCATAAAACCATTTTGAAATTTAAAACAGGCAGCGTTGATTAAAAATTTACTTGTTGCAATACAATGGCTGAATCCATTTGTTATGCAGATGACTACAAATTCATAAACTTTAAAACGTAGGGAAACTTATAGAGAAAGTTTGTGCGTTTATTAGTTCTAATTGTAGGCCGAACAATAAACAAATCCGCCTGCGGATGCAAAAATAAAGAAGAAATTACTATAAACAATATTATAACGTGCAACTGATTTAAGACTGAATGCAGCATATATATCCATGATTGATATTTTTTAACATGATTGCTGGTTAATAAAAAAAATATTTTTAGATTTTTGCAACGCTTAAAGCTGCAACATGAAGAAATGGCTTTTTCTTTTTTTTATTTTGATTACAGAAATATTAACTGCACAGGATTCAACAATTAATATTTTAAAAATGGAAGCCTTTCGTCCCATACCCATCTCCATTTCAGATACCATTAAAAAAAACTGGATACGAGGCGGCATTTTTAATTTGAATATTGCACAAGGTGCTTTAAAAAACTGGGCTGCCGGCGGTGATGATTTTTCTATGTCAATGAACATGTATGCGAACGGGCATGCATTTTATAAAAAAGGAAAAGAGAGTTGGGATAATAATGTTGATATTCATGTTGGGTACATAAATACCACAAGCTTAGGCACGCGGAAAAATGATGACAGGTTTGATTTTTTATCTAAATATGGTTATGCTTTAAATTCAAAAATTTCTGCTTCAGCGTTGTTTGGCATGCGCACACAATTTTTTGATGGGTTTACTTATACCAACCCCGATTTCCCTATATTTTCTTCTACAGCATTTTCACCGGCTTATATTTTAGTAAGCCCGGGGTTTGATTATAAGCCCGTAAAAAATCTTTCTATTTTTATTTCGCCCATATCTTCAAGATGGGTGATTGTTGCCAATCCAACACTTTCAAAAATTGGCTCCTATGGTGTTGATTCAGGTAAAAAATCTATTACTCAATTAGGTGCATTTGGTACGGTTACTTTAAATACAAACTTTATAAAAAACATAACCTATAATGCAAGAATAGATCTGTTTTCAAACTATGAGCATAACCCATTTAACATAGATGTATATATGACAAATTTGTTTGCTGCAAAATTCAGTAAATGGTTTTCTGTTACATGGAATGTTGATATGATCTATGATGATGATGTACGGCTCTTTGGTCCTGATCATAATTCGCCGCGGCTTCAAATAAAATCGCTTATTGGTATTGGTGTTTTAGTGAAGCTTGGCATGTAACTTAAATACTTTATCTTTCTTTTAAAAACTATGATAAAGCATGCACTTGAATTGTATGGCATCGCTGAAGATGAATTCACTGCCGAAAATTATGGCGGCGGATTGATAAACAACACGTGGCTTATTACCTGCAAACAACAGCAATATATTTTTCAAAAAATAAATAAATCAATATTTACTGATCCACAATTAATTGATGATAACATTCATTTAATACATGATTATCTCATAAAATATAGATCCGGTTACAGGTTTATAATGCCGGTATCTTCTCTTGCCGGTAAAACAATAATTGTTTATGATAATGAATATTATCGTTTGTTTGAATTCATTCCATCAAAAACATATTC
>JBDTLW010000051.1:0-8240 GCA_039934575.1 Parafilimonas sp.
ATCGAACTTATGAATTAGAGAATAGATCAAAACAAAAATGTTGCAAAAGAATTTGGACTTGAAAGCACAGGAACTATTGGCATTTTAATTAATGCAAAACAAGCTTTTATTAAAAGAGATAAAACCGGATCTCTTTAAACTAAAAAATCAACTTGATTTCTGGATTTCTGAAAAACTTATATCAGATATTCTTTTACTTGTTAACGAACATATTTAGTTTATTCTCCTGATCATTTTGTTTTATCTTTCTTCTTTAATTGTTACATGTCATGAAAAATTTTATTATCATTTTTTATTTACTGGTTATTGCAAATACAACCGAAGCACAAAACTCAATTGGTATTTTTCAAAAACAGTTTGATATCGGTAATACAAAAACCGGAAGTGCATCATACAATGCGGGGGAACAGGAATATACTATTTCAGGTTCAGGCAATAATATCTGGTTTAATCATGATGGATTTCATTATGTATGCTCACAAATGAAAGGTGATTTTATTCTTCGCTGCAATGCAGCATTTATTGGTAAAGGTGCAGAAGATCATCGCAAGTTTGGATGGATGATACGCTCTTCTCTTGACAGTACTTCTGCCTGTGCAAGTGTTGCTGTACATGGCGATGGGCTTACATCTTTGCAATATCGTGCACATGATAATGATACCATGCAGGAAGTAAAATCTTCTATCAACGGCGCTGATGTTATTCAGCTTGAAAGACGTGGCAATACATATATTATGTCTGCTGCAAAAAATGGAGCAACATTTACAACAGATAGTGTTCAGCTTAATTTGAATGATGATGTGTATGTTGGTTTATTTGTGTGTTCACATGATCCAAACGTTTTAGAAACGGCTAAGTTTTATAACATGCGTATTGTAATACCTGCGTCATCAACTCTTGTTCCATACCGGCAATACCTTGGCAGCCAGTTGGAAATATTAAATGTTGCAACAGGTCACAGTCGTATTATTTATCAATCGCCGCGTTCTATACAGGCGCCTAATTTTATGAAAGATGGAAAAAATTTAATTTATAACAGCGATGGGTTGATATATAAATTTAATCTCGCTTCACATACACCAGCCGTTTTAAATACAGGCACGGTAACACATAACAATAACGATCATGTAATATCATTTGATGGAAAAATGCTTGGTATAAGCAGCAGCAGTGCTGATGATGATGCATCAAATGTGTATGTTGTTCCAATGACTGGCGGAGAACCAAAACGCATTACGCAAACAGGTCCTTCTTATTTACATGGCTGGAGCCCTGATGGAAAATATCTTGCATTTGTTGGTCAGCGTAATGGCGATTTTGATATTTATAAAATTGCTTCAGATGGCAGCGGAAAAGAAATTCAATTAACTACAACAAAAGGTTTGGATGATGGAAGTGAATATTCACCTGACGGCAAATACATTTATTTTAATTCTGTGCGCAGCGGCAGTATGCAAATATGGAGAATGCATCCTGATGGCAGTAACCAGGAGCAACTGACAAATGATGAGTACAATAATTGGTTTGCACATGTTTCCCCTGATAATAAATGGCTCGTTTTTATTTCTTTTGGTAAAGATGTAGATGTTTCAGATCATCCGTTTTACAAACATGTTTACATAAGATTGATGCCATCAGATGGAGGCAATATAAAAGTGCTTGCTGCAGTATATGGCGGGCAGGGCACAATGAATACACCAAACTGGAGCCCCGATGGAAAATACATTTCTTTTATAAGCAACAGTAATTTTATTTCACCCATATATCCAACAGAAGTTGTGAGTGAAAAGCATTAAGAATTGATTTCTTTTGTTAATCTGTTTATTGTTACATTTTCAATAAATCTGAGGATATTATTGAAAGTTTTGGTAATTGATTTGTGTTTTGCAACAATGTTTTTATCTAATCAATATATGGCTGCAAAGTTTGATGTTTATTATCTTAAGCGAGTAACACAATAAATTTTAAATCCACCTTGCTTAAATTTTGCTGATTCTTCAAGTTTTTATCTAACGTAATAAAAATATTGAAACCGTTGAAAGCTGCCAACCCCAAAAGTTCGCCATTTTTCTTGCCTAACCAGCCCATGTCTCTTACGGTTTTTACTTCATAACCTTCACCAAAATCGTACTTCACTTTAGCAGGCATATTTTCGTCAAGCAAAATTTTCATTCAGAACTTTTTCTGTTGTTAATGTCTTTCTTGCCATTTGAAGTACTTCAAGGGCATATTCTTTTTTGACTGTAGGAAAGTTTTCAAGAAATTCATCTAACGTTTCTCCGGTTTCAATATAATCGAATAGTGCCTGAATAGGTACACGTGTGCCGGTAAATACAGGCGTGCCTCCCATTGTTTCAGGATCAATATTAATAGCGCCGTATTTCATTGTTTGATTTTTTTTATTTAATTCAAAGCTACATAATATAAACATTTATTAATTCATAAGCTCTTAAAAGCGACTTGACCTTCATCAGCATTTTTCATTCACCTACTGCTTTCAACGGTTTACCTACGCTTTTAATATGCAAGCCTAAACAAGCTATATTGCAATAAGAAAGGCTTGTATTTTTATGTCATCAATTAAAATAAAAATTAAATGGAAAGAGAGGAACGAAGAAATTTGAGACGCGCTACCGGCGGCAATCGTTTTTGGAGTGGCTTATTATTACTTGCTGTTGGCGGTTTGCTTATGGCAAGAAAATTAGGGGCAGATATTCCTGACTGGCTGTTTCAATGGCACATGATCTTAATTGCAATAGGCTTGCTTATAAGTTTTAAAAGCGGTTTTAAAAATGCCGGCGGTTTAATTATGATTATAGTTGGCGTTGCATTTTTATTGAATGATATTATTCCAAATGCACACATGCAGGACTTTATTTTTCCCGGAGTATTAATGATAGCAGGAATTATTTTTATAATGAGACCACGGCAACATATAGCTAATAAAAGAGATTGGGAAAAATGGGATACCCATGAATATAACCGCCCGGTACAAACATCAATAACGCCGGATAATCAAACGGATGAAAACCCTGAATTTATCCAGATAAATTCTGTATTCGGAGGCGTTAAAAAAATAATCTTTTCAAAAAATTTTAAAGGCGGTGAAATAAACGCTTTTATGGGCGGCGCAGAAATTAATTTGCTGCAGGCAGATATAAAACAAAATGTGCTGCTTGAAATAAACAATGTGTTTGGTGGCACTAAATTAATTCTGCCTTCCAACTGGGATGTAAAAAATGAAATAACTGCTGTGTTTGGTGGTGTTGAAGATAAACGCAGTACCAGCCTTGCAGTACCAGATCCAAACAAGGCGATTATTTTAAAAGGTGCATGTGTATTTGGTGGAATTGAAATAAAGAATTTTTGATAAAGCATATTGATGAAAAATTTTTTTATGGACTGCCTGTTGGCGGTGTGAAAATTATTCAAAGAATTAGCCTGTCACCATCCAAAATAAATTAATGCTATGAAATGGTATCTTGCAAAACTTGTTTACAGAATATTATGCGGAGATGGAAGCCATACACCGCAGTTTGATGAACAATTGCGTTTAATACATGCAGAAGATGAATTGCATGCTTTTCAAAAAGCAAGAATGTTGGGGCACCGTGAAGAGGATAATTTTTTTAATGCTGCAGATAAACCGGTACACTGGAAATTTATTGATGTTTCAGAAATTCATGAATTGAGTAACTTGAATGACGGCGTTGAAATTTATTCGCGCATATCCGAAGAAGAGAATGCAGATATTCATACAAAAATAATATTGCTGCACGCTGCACACATGCAGGAGAATTTTATACATGAAACAATACGGTTAAATTAATTTATTGTCAGGCACCACATCAAATAGAGAATTGATTGTTACAAATATTGTATGGTGGATTGTTATGAGCATGATCCATTATTTTATTATAACGAATGAAAACCTTACGGTAACTGAAAAAATAACTGACAGTATTGTAAGCTATGGACTGCTCGCATTTATGAGCTTGCTCATCATAAACAATATGCGCTATTATTTGCCAAAGCAGGAAAAATATTTGTATGTAATAATTGTGAGTTTGGTAATTACAGGCATCTGGCTTTGGTTTTCAAAGTTTATACTCAATCTTATTTTTAGAAGCGATGTGAATTATTTAAACTATCAAGGCAATACATCCGGTTTGCGTTTTGGAATTTCATTTCTTTCATTTGCCTGTCTTTCGTTTGTAAGCTTATTATGGTACGCGCAGGAAGATCAAAAAAAACTAAACGCTCATACTGCAGAAACACAGCAATTAGCTAAAGAAGCAGAGCTATTTAAATTAAGACAACAATTGCAGCCGCATTTTTTATTCAATAGTTTAAATTCCATCAGCGCTTTAACAGGCTCAAGACCTGAGGAAGCAAGACGCATGATCAACCAGCTTAGTGAGTTTTTGCGCGGCACTTTAAAAAAAGATGAAAAGCAATGGAACACACTTGATGAAGAGCTGCAATATCTTCAACTGTATCTTGATATTGAAAAAGTAAGATTCGGTTATCGTTTACAAACAAATATTTTGTGTGATGAAGAAGCATTGACCTTGCAATTGCCCGCCATGCTTTTACAACCTATAGTTGAAAATGCAATCAAATTTGGATTGTATGATACAACAGGTGAAGTATGTATAAAAGTTGCTGCAAAAAAATTGCAAAACAGTTTGGAAGTAATCGTAGAAAATCCATTTGATCCGGAAACAGCACAACCTTTAAAAGGCACTGGCTTTGGTCTTTCTTCAATTCAAAGAAGATTATTTTTATTATTTGCAAGACAGGATTTACTTAAAACAACCAAAGAAGAAAATCGTTTTATAACAACCATACTTATTCCTCAAAAAAATACTGCGTAATATCTATTTTAAAACAATAAAATGAATGTGATAATTATTGATGATGAGCCATTGGCAAGAAGTATAGTAAAAGAATATCTTCAAACATATTCTGATGTACACATTCTTGCCGAATGTAATGATGGTTTTGAAGGATTAAAAGCCATTCAGCAATACGAGCCTGATCTTATTTTTCTTGATATACAAATGCCAAAAATTAATGGCTTTGAAATGCTTGAATTGATAGAAGACCCGCCGGCAGTAATTTTTACAACAGCATTTGATGAATACGCTATCAAAGCTTTTGAATCTAATGCAGTAGATTATTTATTAAAACCTTTCAGCAAAGAACGTTTTGATAAGGCAATTCAAAAATATTTGCAACAGCAAAAACCTTTACAACAAAAAACAGAAGCTGTTTTGGAAAGCGCTGCACAATCACCTGTTCAGCAAAACCGTGTAGTGGTAAAAGATGGAAGTAAGATCAAAATAATTCCCGTAGCGCAAATACAATATTTAGAAGCTGCTGATGATTATGTAAAAATATTTACAGCAGAAGGTTCATTCCTCAAGAAAAAAACAATGAGTTATTTTGAACAGAGCCTGGCTTCATTTCAATTTGTACGTGTGCATCGTTCTTATATTGTAAATACACAACTTATAACGCGCATTGATGCGTATGAAAAAGATAGTCATTTGCTATTACTAAGTACAGGCGCTAAACTACCAGTGAGCAAAGCAGGTTATTCTAAATTAAAAGAAATACTCGGCATATAATTAATGCAATTGCGACATATTATTCAGGAATGTTTTGCTGATCGTTTTTTCTTTTGTTGTCATATTTTTAGTAGCAATAGGATACTTTTCTTCAGGGTCTGAAACTATATTATAAAACCTTTTGCTATAGCCGGGATTAGGTAATGTATCATATTGTTTATATGTATGATCCTGCATCCATCTTTTAAGATAAAGCGGATTGGTTTCGTTTTTTCCTGCACCCAAAAAATGACAGAATATCCATGGTCGTACATTAGAATAATTTCCTGCAAACTGCGGAGAAAAACTTATTCCATCTGTGGTGCCATAAGAACCCGGAATACTAACTCCAGCTACATCTCCTATTGTAGCCATAAAATCAACAAGGCTTATTAAACTTGTATCCACAGTGCCAGGCATAATTCGTCCGGGTAAATAAGCAACCATAGGCACATGTGTACCCGCTTCAGTAGAAGAAGATTTAGCGCCGCCTACTATCTCGCCATTCCAAACACTATGTATTTGCGAAGCTGTTCCGTTATCTCCAAGCCATAGTATCAAAGTTTTACCGGCAATTTTATCTGCTTTTAATTTTGATAAAAGCTGTCCAACAATTTTATCTTCATATTTAATCATAGAAGGAAAGTAAATAGTATCTCCTGGTTGTTTTTTCTTATCAGAATTCCATGTTGCAAATTCGGGATCATCAGGCGTTGGGCAAAAAGGCGCATGAACCAGGTTTGTAGCCCAATAAATAAAGAACGGTTTATTCTTTTTCATAGACATAGAGTCAATGAAGTTGAACATATAATCTCTTATAATATCATCTCCATATTTTCCTTTGGTTAAGTTATCCGGCCAATAAGCGCCATTCTCATATATCTGTGGATCTTTATAAAATTTTAATGCCCCGTCATCTTCAAAATCTACATTAAAAGGATTGGTGACAAGATATTTTTGGAATCCGAATTTTTGAATAGATGCACCGCCGCCATCAAATTGCCATTTGCCTGCCATACAGGTTGCATACCCAGCTTTTCTCATCAGGTTTGCAATTGTTTTTTGTGTGGAGTCTAAAGTGCCCCAGGTAGTATAATTTCTAAAATTATACTTTCCTGTCAACAACATAAACCTGCTTGGCGAACATAATGGTGCCGTATGAGATTGTGTAAACTGCATACCATGCGAAGCAAGAAAATCTATGTTTGGTGTGGAATAAGATTGACCGCCCGTATATGTCGGCACTTCATAACCAATATCATCTGCAAGAATAAGTATAACATTCGGTTGTGCAGAGGCAGATGCATCTGAGTTTATTCCGGTTGAGTCAGCCATTTCTGAAAATTCTGTTTTGCGGCAACCTGCTGCAATAATTACAAATAAAAAAAGAGCTGAGAGTTTAATGAATAAAGCTTTCATAAGTCTGAGTTGATTTAGAGATTAGACCAAAAATAATAAACTTACAGTATTAGCTTAATTGTTTTTCATTAACGCAAAGCCTTTTTCCGTAAACGCAGAATAAAACAATATATCATTCAAAAATTTTTTCCCATCAATTGAATAAAACGCAGAAAAATTTTCCACGCGCTCCTGCAAACTATTACCCGGAAATAAAACAGCTTTTATTTTTTGTATTTGTAATTGCTGCTCACCAAACTTTCTTTTTTCTGCCCGAAGCATTTTCTTTTCAAGCCCGGCTAATTTTTTAAGCGCTTTTGTTTTTAGTGATAATACATGCGCATGCAATGTTGCATCAATGCCTGTTGCCTGCTGCTCCAGATTATTATAAAGGGTTTCAAAACTTTCAAGCTTACCATTCAAAGCATAACTATTATTTGTGTTGATTGAAATAATTTTTTTCATCAGTTCATGTTCATCTAAAAACAAATCATCATCCTGCAAACCAAGTTTTTTGATAGTTTTATTTTGTTTTTCATTTATCAATAAAAAAGAATTCCGCAGTAATAAAACAGGATAGGGAACACCGGCTTGTTTAAAAACTTCTTTCAGCTCAAGCCAGTATGCCAGCTCACCACCACCGCCAACAAAAGCAATATTTGGTAAAATGATTTCCTGAAAAACCCCCCGCAAAATTACATTGGGACTAAATCTTTCCGGATGATCATTAAGCTCATCTAACATTTCTTCAGCGCTCCATTCTTTATTTAAACTTCGTACTTCGTACTTTGTACTTTCTACTTCAATTCTTTCTCTTTTATCATCTATTAAATAAAATAAATTTATTTCTCTGCCGCTTGCCTGCACTTTGTAATGCTTCTCTAAATTTTTTGTTGTTTCTGCAACAGCTTTGTGTGAGAATTGTTCCTTCAATTCTTTCTCCATTACTGGTTGAAATACTTTTTTGAGCTCAGCATTATCTGCTATCAATACAATTAAACCATCATCAGCAAATAAACTGTTCAGCAACTGCAAGGTTGATTGCTGTATGGTTGTGTTTTCTTTATAAGAAGAACGGAAAATTTCTATTACTTCTTTTCCATGCGGCAGTACACTTAACTGTCCTTCAATTTCATTTATTAATTGCAGCAAAGCTTTATCCACTTTCATTCTTCCAACAGCGCCGGTTTGTTTTGTTTGCCAAACATATTTTCTTTGATTGATAGTAAT
>JBDTLW010000052.1:0-8205 GCA_039934575.1 Parafilimonas sp.
TAAGAATTAATCCAGGATAAATTTGCTTGCCTGTGCAATCAATAATTTTTGCGTTAGATACATCTGCCGACTTACCAACAGCAATAATTTTTCCGTTTGAAAAAACAATCGTTCCATCATCAATTACATCTCCATTGCCCACATGAATTGTTGCGTGTGTTAATGCAATTGTTCCTGTTTGTTTTGCAGCAGGTAAAACGTTTGCCTGACTAAAAGATGTGATAATTATGTAAAGACTAAGTATTGTTATCGTAAGTTTTTTCATTTCAGTTTGTTTTTAGTTTAAATTATTGTCCATCCTCGCTTTCTGCTTTTGCATCATAACTAAATACAGCAGGTTGTGTTTTGGCGCCGTCTTTCTTTGCTTCAAGCATTTTTTGTATTAACCGGTTTCTTTCAGAAACTATATAAATACTTTGAGTAGAATCTCTTTGCCTGTCGTAATATTCAATGCCATCAACAAAAGTTTTTTGTGCCGTTGCATACACGCTTAATGGATTATTATTCCATAAAACAACATCAGCATCTTTACCCACTTTAATACTGCCAACTCTGTCCGCAATATGAAGCATAGTTGCGGGATTTAATGTACACATTTTAAATGCCTGCTCTTCCGTCATTCCACCATATTTAATTGTCTTTGCTGCTTCCTGGTTTAAATGGCGTGCCTGTTCTGCGTCATCACTGTTTACAGCAACAGTTAATCCTTCATCAGTCATAAGTGCAGCATTGTATGGAATGGCATCTTCTACTTCTGCTTTGTATGCCCACCAATCACTGAATGTGGATGCATAAGAGCCGTGCGCTTTCATTTTATCAGCCACTTTATATCCTTCTAAAATATGTGTGAAAGTGTTTACTGTAAAATGAAATGAATCGGCAACATGCATCAGCATATTTATTTCGCTTTGCACATACGAATGACAAGTGATAAATCTTTTGTGATTGAGAATTTCAACCAATGCATCAAGCTCTAAATCCCTGCGTTTATCTGCGCCCATTTTTTCATAATCTTCTGCACGTGTAAAGGCATCAACCAGCACTTGTTCAACACCCATCCTTGTATCAGGAAAACGATTGTTTGAAGGACTATAAGAACGTTTTACATTTTCACCCAAAGCAAATTTTATAAACGGATCCCAGTTAGCAAACTTCACTTCTTCTGCATCTTTTCCCCAGCGCAGTTTTATTAATTGTGTTTGCCCGCCGATGGTATTGCAACTGCCATGTAAAATATGTGATGTAGTTACACCATCAGAAAGCTGGCGATAAATATCAATGTCCTCAGGATTTATTACATCTGCAATACGCACTTCTGCAGTTACAGATTGCGAGCATTCATTTACACCGCTTGTTACTGCAATATGCGAATGTTCGTCAATAATTCCCGGCGTTAAATATTCATCTGTTCCATCAATTTGTGCAGCGTTTGATGCAGATAAATTTTTACCGATCGCTGCAATTTTTCCATTCTTTAGTAACACATCTGTGTTTTGCAAAATGCCATCAGCTTCATTCGTCCAAACAGTTGCATTCTTTATCAATACATCTTGTTGCTTTGGCATTTCAGAAAAGCCATAGCCATCAAAAGGATAAAGCACCGTTGCATTAATGTTTGATTTTTTTTCTTTTGGTTTTGAAGTATCAGGCTTTTCAATGTATGGCGATGAAGTAATCATATTCCATGAAACAAGATTTCCATTCACATCATAGCCTGAACCATTCCATATTGTGCTGCTGATAACACCCGACAATAAATTTGTTTTTGAACTGTCTGCTTTATCGCTCCATTTTAAATTAACTGAAGTTTGCGTGATGTCAATATCAAGTTTTGTTGTATCGCCTGCAGATTGAATAGTTGCGGAAAGTTTGCCCGGCTTTCCATCAACCGCAACATTGTATTGCTTATTATTATTATTTTGTTTGATGCTGAGTTTGTAATTGCCGCGATAATCATTCCAGCCATTATCGGTTAACATAAATTTTTTACCCTGGATCCAGTTTTGCAAAAAGATAGTGCTGTCATCAAACAATGCGCCTGTTGTAATAATAAAATTTGCAAGTTTGCCCACATCAATACTTCCCACTTTATCATACGCATTAATTAATGTTGCAGGCGTTTTGGTTAATGCATCCAGCGCTGTTAAATTACTTAAGCCATTATCAATTGCACTGCGAAGATTTTCTATAAACTCATCTCCTTTTGTTCCGCTTGCAGTAAGCGCAAAATTCAAACCTGCTTTATCAAACATGCCGGGTTCAAGCGGCGCCATTTCCCAATTCTTCATCACGCTTAATGCAACAAGTCTTGCTGCATTAGGATCTGATACATCAATAGCTTTTGGAAAATTCAACGGTAAAATAAAATTGGCTTTCGTTGCTTTCATTTCATCCATGCGCTGGTATTCGTTGCCGCCGCCTTTTATTATATATTGAACATTAAATTCATCAGCAATTTTTTTTGCGCGTAATACATTCCATTTATCACCGGCATCAAAAATTTGAGGTAAAGATTGATTGGCATTCCATGCTTCTAAAGAAAGATTGGTGCCTTCACTCGTTGATTTTTCTTTATCGGCAGCAGACAAATTTTTATACCATTGTGCATCCAAATATGTTTGTCTTATCAAAGCAATTGAACCCATTAAAGATGTTGGATAATCCTGCGTTGAACTGCCATTGCTAAACGAATAAAATGCCGCTGCTTTATCGCGCAGCATATCTAAGTTTTCTTTATCATCACTTAGTGTTACAAGCGTTCCTGTGCCGCGTGCAATTCCATCCTGCAAATGTGTAAGCACAACGCCAAAACCCATACTGCGTAAGTCTTTCGCTTTTTCGTCATTTGCTGTAAAAACTTTTGATGCATCAGTTTCAGGGCGAACTGCCTGGTTCCATCCATAAGCTCCTTTTGTATCGCTTAAAAATTGCGACTGGTAATAATTTCTTGTACGCTTTGGTTGTTGTTCAACAGTAATTCCGTAATCGCTTATTAAATCAATAAATGATGGATAAATATATTTGCCTTTGCAATCAATTGTTGCTGCATCTTTCGGCACGCTTACATTATTTCCAACAGCAATTATTTTTCCTTGTTTGATGATGAGCGTTGCATCTTTCAACGTAGTTTTTGAGTCTTTTACAATGGTTGCATGTGTGAATGCAATATAGTCTTCACGATAATCCTGAACGCCATTAACCGGAAAAGTTTGTTGTGCAAATGTTGCTACTGAAATAAAGCAAACAAGAAGAAGCAGTTGATATTTTTTCATGTGCGGAGGTTCATTAAAAAAAGTAAATTTAATGGGTTGAGCATTATAAGAGAAAAAGAATTTATGAATGATTGAAAACCTAAAAACTAATTTACCTTTAAAATATGGTTAGTGTAAAAAGAACTTATGACACTGTAGTTTTCGAAGTAAAAAATTTAGATAAAGTATTTGCGCTTAAAAGCAGTCTTGAAATTCCGGTAACGCATATTGTTGCCGTATATGCTGAGCCTGATATTGAAATGAATTTTTTAGATAGCATAAAAGTCTTGGGCACATCAATTCCTCATATATTCAGAGCCGGTACATTTTATCAGCATAAGGAAATGATATTTTGGGATGTTCACAATACTGAAAATGTAATTGTAATTGAGCTTGAACATGAATATTTTAAAAAACTGATTATTGAAGTGGAGAATCCTGCAGAAGCTATTAAAATAATTAAGGGTTGATCAGCATGTATTCTTTTTAGTATTTCTGTCTGTACCAAATTCATTTTAATCTGTATTAGTTGATGCCTGTTAGTTTTAGTAATTAACTTTGCACAATTAAAAAAATTTATGCAGGAACTTATTGAAAAACTAAAAACAGAAGCCGGTTTAACTGATAAGCAGGCATGGCAGGCAATAACGATAGTAAAAGATTTTGCAAAAAGCAAATTCCCCATGTTTGGCGGCGCTATTGAAAAAGCATTTGCCAAACATTCAAAAAAAGAAGACGAAGATTTTCTTGATTAATTTTCTTTTACAGGAATTATTTTCAGATGGATCTATTACCCGGCAAAAAAATTTATTTTCTCTCTGATTTTCATCTGGGCGCTCCTGATTTTGCATCAAGCTTAACAAGAGAGAAAAAAATTGTTTCTTTTCTTGATTCGATCAGGCATGATGCACAGCAAATAATTATTGCAGGTGATATTTTTGATTTTTGGTATGAATATAAAACGGTAGTGCCAAAACATTTTGTAAGGCTTTTAGGCAAGCTTGCAGAAATTACAGACAGCGGCATTCCTGTTATGTTGTTTGCAGGCAATCATGATATGTGGATGCGTGATTATTTTGAAACTGAATTAAACATTCCCGTTTATTTTGAACCTAAAACTTTTAACTGGAACAATAAGAAATTTTTTGTTGGTCATGGCGATGGATTAGGACCCGGAGATCACGGTTATAAGTTCATCAAAAAGATTTTCAGAAATAAATTTTGTCAATGGTTATTTGGTCAGCTTCATCCAACTGCAGGCATGTCACTTGCCAATTATTTCAGCCGTAAAAGCAGGCAAAAAACAGGCGCTTCAGATGCTGTATTTTTAGGTGAAGACAAAGAATGGCTGATCATTTACAGCCGTGAAATGCTTGCAAAAGAACATTATGATTATTTCATTTTCGGGCATCGTCATTTGCCGCTTAATGTTAAACTGAATGATGATGCGAAGTATATAAATCTTGGCGATTGGATAACACATTTTACATACTCAGTTTTTGATGGCAACACTGTTGAATTAAAAAAATGGGAAGATTAAATCTCATATTACTTTGTGCAGTAACCTTAATTGGTTTTACTGTAAGCGCACAAAATGATTCAACTATCAACCTTACACAACAGCAATTTATACAAGGCAGTTTTACAAGTTTTTATGTTGATAATCTTGGCAACACTTATCTGCTGAATGCAAACAATCAGATAAAAAAAATAAATGCTAAAGGTGACTCTGTTGCTGTTTCCAATGCATTAAAAAGATACGGCGATATCTATTCAATGGATGTAAGCAATGCTTTAAAAATTCTTGTTTATTACAAAGACTTTGCAACCATTATTGTGCTTGACAGGTTTCTTAAAACTATAAATACAATTGATTTGCGTAAGTACGGAATATTGCAGGCGCAATCTGTTGCGATAAGTTATGATAACAATTACTGGGTTTTTGATGAAGTGGAAAATAAACTGAAGAAAATTGATGATAATGGCAACATCTTATTATCTACACCAGATTTTAGAACCGTGTTTGATGAATCTTTTATGCCAGAAAAAATAATTGATTACAATGGTTATGTTTATTTATACAATAAAAAATCAGGCTGTAAAATATTTGATTATTACGGCGCTTTAAAACAAAGTATTGCTCCTTTAAACTGGAACAATATCCAGGTGTTTAAAAATTCAATTATTGGTTTTGATAATGATGCAATGCATATTTATTACATGGATGTATTTAAAGAAAGTTCATACCCATTCAATCCGCAAATGAATGATGCAATAAAATTGCAGAAAGTTTTAAACAGCATATATATTTTAAAAGCTGACGGACTGCATATATACTCAGCCGGCTAATTCTTCAGTTGCTTTTTCTGGAGGTTTAAATAATGCTTTTGTATAAACAAAATACATAATTACATCTGCCAGGGTTTTCAATACAAGAAAAATTGCAGCGCCTGATATATTAAAAAATTTCGGTAATAATATCATTAAGTGCATGGGAATAACTCTTGCATACGGCAGAAAAAACATTGCACCAATATTTACATCTTCAGTTCTGTTTCTTATTTTATTCTGCACAAAATTTACAATACAACCAAAAAGAATTATAAAAAAAGAAAGCTCTATAAACCTGAAGTCAAGTTTTTTTATATCAACCAGTGTAACTAAAAAAAAGGCGTACACCAGGTGAAAGGCGCCATAATGAAAAAGGAAGAATAGCGGGAAACAACCCTTACCACCGGAAATATTGCTGCCCAGGGTTTGCTTAACTGGCGCAGAATTGTCGACCGCAAAATTTTTAAGCGTAAGCATATCTAAAAAATTAAAAATGCCAATCAACACGCTCTGTATCCAGAATATGATAATTAAGTCATTAATGCTGTCAGGAAATTTGAGATAGTATAAAAGCAGGTAAACATTTGTTGCTATTAACAACCAAAAAGTATAATCAGAAAAAATTTTATTTCGGGTCAAAGCAGTTATTTGATGGCAATATAATTTTATTACAGCAATATATTTATGCCTGCCTATAGTAATTCTTTTTAAGTGTCGATAATTGTTTTACCAAATGGCGCCAGGGTTAGTTCAGCCAATTTTAAATGCTGCCTGCCAAACGGAATGCCTATAACAGTTATAAAAAGCAATACTGCAAAAACAAGATGAATAATTGCTGTATATAAACCGCCTGTTACAATCCATATTAAATTAAATAAAAGTGTAAGGCAACCGCCGGAAGATGAAGTGGTAACTACTTTTTTTCCAAACGGAAAAAGAACAAGTATTCCAATTTTAAAACATTGTATGCCGAATGGAATTCCTATAATGCTTATGCAAAAAACAAAGCCCATAACAAAATATCCCAATGCAGAAAAAAAGCCTCCGCATATTAGCCATATTAAATTACCAATTGTATTCATGATTTAAAAATAATAACAGTTTCAGTTAACTTCATTTTAATTTACATGTATGGCGCTTCATCTCCAAACTTTCAAAACAAGAACACTAACTGCAATTGTATTTGTAATTGTAATGCTCTGCGGTTTATTGATCAATCACTGGACATTCTTTTTATTATTTTCTGTTATTCATTTTGGCTGCTGGTTTGAGTATAAAAAAATTGCCGGTAAAATTGAGCCTGCATATAAAAACATTCACCGGCTTCATTCTTATGCTGTAATGCTTGCCGGCTTTGGTTTTATGCTGTGGATGACAAATGATGCATACACAATTGCACAAATAAAATTGAACGAATTTGGCTGGTATCTTATGCTGATAAGTTTAATTGCATTTCCTGTGAGTGAAATTTTATTAACCCAAAAATTTAATATAAAAACATTGCTTATTTCCATTGCAGGATTAATATATATTTCATTCAGTTGCGGCTGCATGATTGACCTGCGGTCTGAAGGCATGCTCTTCGGAAGTTTTTTTGGTATTGATTTAGGATTGGTTCTACCCTTGCTTATCATTGCAACCATCTGGATAAATGATACCATGGCATATATAGTCGGATCTCTGATTGGCAAAACTCCGCTCTCATCTGTATCACCAAAAAAAACCTGGGAAGGAACAATTGGCGGAGCCTTACTGGCTATAGCAACCGTTACTGTTTGCGGTTATATTTTTTTTGAGGCTGATATTATGCAGCTCATTATTATTTCTGCCATAGCGTGTATTGCAGGCATTCTTGGCGATCTGTTTGAAAGCAAATTAAAACGCATGTCTGGTATAAAAGACAGTGGAAATATTATGCCTGGTCATGGCGGTTTTTTAGATCGTTTTGATTCATTGTTGTTTGCAACCATATTTGTGTGGGTGTATGTAAAACTCTTTCTATGAACAGCTTGAATTTTGATTAATATTTTCCCTTTCAATGTAATAGCAAATAGTCTTTCACTTGTTTATATTTGCAGTTAATTTTTGTTATGACGATTCACCGTGAAGGATACAGGATAATTGGCGTAAGTGCTTTCATCTTTGTTTTCATCAACATACTTTGCTTTTATTTTTTTGCTGAAAACTTATTGTGGATATCGTATATAATTTTTGGTATAACTCTTATTCTTTTCTTACTTATTTTATTTTTTTTCAGAATACCGAAGCGCCCGTTTACATTTTCTGAAAATAAAATTGTTGCACCGGCAGATGGTAAAGTTGTGGTGATAGAACAAATAAATGATGCGGAATTTTTTCATGATACGCGCATACAATTAAGCATATTTATGAGCCCTGTAAATGTGCATGTAAACCGCGTGCCGATAGACGGAACCGTTGTATATAATCATTATCATAAAGGGAAATATCTTGTTGCCTGGCATCCAAAATCTTCTATGCTTAACGAACGCCACAGTATTGTGCTTGAAAACCCTAAAGGAAGAATTCTTGTAAAACAAATTGCCGGCGCTATGGCAAAACGTATTTGTAATTATGCAACACCCGGAAAAGTTTTTAAACAGGG
>JBDTLW010000053.1:0-8191 GCA_039934575.1 Parafilimonas sp.
ACTTTTGTAGAAGACAATAATGAAATTAAAGTCATAGGTTCTGCTGTCGGAGATGCTGTTGCAATTCATATCAATTATGATAAAAAAGAGGCTAAACAACTAAATGAAATTAAAAAAGATTTAAGTAGGTTAGAAAAATTCCCAGATTGATCAACCACAGTTTGCTGTGAATAACGTCCTGTATCCAGCTTGTTGTCAATTATCATAAATATAAAAGCGCCTCTTCTTAAATCCTGGTCTGTGGCACCATACACTTTTCCTGATAGGCTTAAATAATTGGAATCATTTTGATATTTTATGTCAGGATATTTATTATGCACAACATTATCCCAGTTTATTCTCCGCCATCCGTTTGTCAGCATTACAAGGTCAAGTTGCTGTTGCAGTGTATCAGTTGTGTTTGTAAAATAATAATGGGGATGATATACATTTCCTTTTATATCTCCGGTCAATAATAAACGCGAAACAATATCATCACTGCTGTCAATGCCAATGCCAGCATCAGTTACAGCAACAGAAAGATTTGCGGTTACAGAATCAGGTGTTTTTATAATCAGGATATTTTGTTTGCGTCTATCTGTTCCTAATTCTGAAAAGCCCACTTCAGGTTCAAATGAATAATCATTATTGTTGATGAATGTAACGCGTTCTGCAATAGCATTCCAGTTTGAATCAAAAAGCGTTATTTGCAAAACTCCTGAAGGCAGGTTATCTGAAGGTATAGCGCCGCCTGTTATAAATACATTTGACAGATCAATACCGGCAGCATATACAAGACGCTGCTGCATAGTAGCAACAATATATAATTTTTGAAAATTGCCGGCTGCATTTTCTGAACGCTGAATAAGAAAACTGCGTGCACCCGGCTGCAAAGTAATTTTAAGCTCTGCACCTGATTCTTTTGCTTCGAGCAATTTTGTTTCATAGCTAAATCCCAGGTCATCTTTCCATTTGGCAGTATATGTTTCACCAGCTTTTGGTGTAAATGCAAATTCACCCATTCCATCATGCTCACTTTTAATATCTGCTACCTGTTGATTTTTAGTATTAAAAACTGCACCTTTTATTGATGCCGGCGTTCCATCAAAGTGTACCGCTTTAAAAGCAATATTGCTTTCTATACTATCAATCATATCGCCACCTTCCGGCAAAAATTGAATACTTGTTTTACTTCCTGATACAGCCTGTTTTTTTGAAACAGCTTTTGGCTGCACTATCTCTAATGTTTTTCTGAATAAAAAAGAAGAATCAAAATTCAGCATCCATTTTGTGTATGCTTTTACATATATATTTTCGTCTTTAAATTCAAACGGAATATCATAATCCCCGCTGCCGGAAGATTGAAAAACCGGTGCAATACAATGTTTAAGTATTCTTCCATTTTCGTTTATAAAATCAATATAAACTGTTTTGCTTATTAATGACGGATCCCATCCTGACATCATATATGCTTTAAACCAAACTGTTTCGCCGGGAGCATACGATGGTTTATCAAATTGCAGATAAATTTTTTCCTGAGGAAAATTATCTGCCAGTGTTGTTATTCTGTTTTGAATTGTGGTTAAAGACGGGGATGGCGCTTGTGCCTTTGCATGTATTGAAGCAATAAAAAAAAACAATGCAATTAAATATCGCAGGTATGCAGAAAACTTCATGTGCAATTCTATTTCAAAATATTATTCGGTAAGCTTAGTTTATTTATCTTAACAGTTCATCAACAAAAATTATCTTCATTCTTATTTTGTAATGATATGAATATTCAGTGGTATTGTAAAGCATTTATTGATTTATCGCCGCATGAGCTATATAAAATTATGCAATTGCGCAATGAGGTTTTTGTAGTGGAACAGAATTGCATTTTTCAGGATGCAGATAATAAAGATGAAGGTTGTTTGCATTTTATGGGTTTTATGCATGATGAATTAATTGCTTACACAAGATTATCTCCGCAAGAATATATTTATAAAGAAGTTTCTATTGGAAGAGTAGTTACATCACCAAAATATAGAAGTAAAGGTTTGGGGAAAGAATTAATGCAACGCTCTATTGATGCATGCAAATTATATTTTGGAAACACCTCAATTAAAATTGGCGCCCAATATCATCTTGTAAAATTTTATGAAGATTTTGGATTTAAAATCATTGGTCATAAATATCTGGAAGATGGCATTGAGCATGTACACATGCTATTGCAGACTACATAGAACTTATAACCATCCATATAAATTTTTATGCTCTTAACTTTCCTTTTACGAACATAATCGTATATTGCCTGATAAATAAATTTTCGATGAATACGATAAAAGTTTTAAAACCCACTGACAGTGAGCTGGAGATTTTGCAGGTATTGTGGATTAAAGGTGAAGCTACAGTACGCGAAGTGCATGAAGACCTGATGCAAACAAAAGATTGCGGCTATACCACAACCTTAAAACTGATGCAGATAATGTTTGAAAAGGGTTTGGTTTTGCGTGATGATACAAACCGCACACATATTTACAAACCCAATGTTACCCGGGAAAAAACACAGAAACAACTGGTAGATAAAATGGTAAATGCAGTATTCAGCGGATCGCATTCTCAACTGGTAATGCAGGCTTTAGGTTCTCACACACCAAGCAGTAAAGAATTGCTTGAAATACAACAATTACTTGATCGTTATAAAAAATAATTAACGTGCGAGCATTTTTACAATCAGCATTTTTGCAGGCTTTATCACACAGTCTTATTGCCAGTATATGGCAAATGGCTTTGCTATGGCTTGCAACAATTGCGTTGCTAAAATTATTCAAGCTTACTTCAGCACAAAAATTCAACATTGCCTTTATATCGCAATTAAGCGGCTTCATTTTGTTTATATATACCCTTTTACATACTTATAATTCAGGTGCGGAAAAAATAATTATTGGTGAATCAGCAGGTAGTTTTTTATTCAGCGTTAATTCAATTATTGCGGAGTGTATGCCTTACATGGCGATAATATATTTAAGCATATTATCATTCAAATTAAGCAAACTCATTTTTGTTTGTAAGGATACACAGCAATTAAGAAAGCATCAGCTTAAAAAAATTTCTGCTGAAAACAGACTATTTGTGCAAAAGATGTCTGAGCTTTTTTCACTGCGCAGAAAAGTAAAAATTTATTTGTCAGAAAAAATTAAATGCCCGCTTACTACAGGTTTCTTAAAACCAATTATACTTATTCCCATTGCGGCGATAAATCATCTTACCACAGAACAAATGGAAGCGGTGATATTGCATGAGCTTGCCCATATAAAACGCGCTGATTATTTGCTGTATATTTTACAAAGTTTTGTAGAAAGAATTTTCTTCTTCAATATTTTTTCAGCAATGCTTGGTGATATTATTGAGCGTGAAAGAGAAAATGCCTGTGATGACTGGGTATTGCAATTCAGATACAATTCAATGCACTATGCTGAAGCATTGTTTAAACTTGGAAGGCTTAAAGCGCTCCCTGCTTTTGCCATGTCTCTATCAGGTAAAAAAGAAAGTTTATTATTAAGCAGAATAAAACGCCTGCTGCATAATCCTCAACATAATAGTTCTTATAATTTCCATTCTGTTTTATTAGGTTTTTTTAGTGTGATGATAACAACATGTTTACTTATATCATCAAGTTTTAAACCGAGTGAAAAGAAAATAACAGTTGCGATAAATACTATTACTCAAAACAAAAAAATTGTAACCTTTTTACATGAAAAGAGTTTACCGGTTACAATAGCTGCCGTTAAAAATGAGCATATAAAATCATCTGAAAATAACCCGCATTCATCTAAACCTATTATTGAAAAGAAAGAGAAATTAAGTTCAGATATAATAGCGCATGAAGTTGCCAATGCAGAAAAAAATATACTTGAACTAAAGCAAAAATATCTTGCAGAAAAACAATATTATCTTGTGCAGGTACAGCAAAAATCAGACTCATTACAACTTACATTTCCACAATACCGGCAGGCACTTAATTCGCAGGTAGTTGTTACACCATCTGTTTTACAAAAAGTAATTTCGTATCAGAATTTTAAAGAAATCGAAAGCATGCTTGCCGCAAGCGGAGATTCTATACAAGTAAAAGAAACAGGATCTTCAAAAGATAGTTACCAGAAACAAATTACAATTGAATCAACAGATAAAAAAGGTAACAAACATACATACACTGTAGTTGTTGAACTCTATCAATAATCTGCCTGGTTTAAATAATCAGCATAGCATCTCCATAACTGAAGAAACGGTATTTGTCTTTAATAGCTTTTTTGTACGCTTCCATTATCAGATCATAACCTGCAAAAGCGCAAGCCATAATCAACAAGCCTGTTTTAGGCAAATGGAAATTTGTAACAAGACTATCAGCAACATTAAATTTATAAGGAGGGTGAATGAAAATATTTGTCCAGCCTTCGCTTGGTTTTAAAAATTTTTGTGCAGTAAAACTTGTTTCCATAGCACGCATAGTAGTAGTACCGATGGAACAAATACGATGTTCGGTTTCTTTTGCTTTATTTACAATCTTGCAACATTCTTCATCAATGCGATAGTATTCTGCATCCATTTTATGTTTGCTAAGGTCTTCTACTTCAATAGGGCGAAAAGTACCAAGCCCGGTATGTAAAGTAAGTTCGGCAAAACGAATGCCTTGTATTTCACAACGCTTAATAAGTTCTTTACTAAAATGAAATCCGGCAGTAGGTGCAGCTACAGCGCCTTCATTCTTTGCATACACAGTTTGGTAGCGCTCTTTATCTTCTTCATCGGGCTTGCGCTTAATATATTTTGGCAATGGCGTTTCACCCAAAAATTCCAGCATGTTGCGGAAACTGTTATCATCACTTTCCCATAAAAAACGAATAGTTCTTCCGCGGCTTGTTGTGTTATCAATAACTTCAGCAACCAATTCATCGTTCTCGCCAAAATATAATTTATTACCCACACGAATTTTTCTGGCGGGATCAACAATAACATCCCACAAGCGATTAGGTCTGTTCAGTTCCCTTAATAAAAATACTTCTATACGTGCGCCTGTTTTTTCTTTACGCCCATACATGCGTGCCGGAAAAACTTTTGTATTATTAACTACAAATGCATCTTTATCATCAAAATATTCAAGTATATCCTTGAATTGCTTATTGTCCATTTCGCCGGTTTTGCGGTTTATCACCATCATGCGGCTGTCTTCGCGGCGTTTTGTAGGGTTCTGAGCAATAAGATTTAGAGGAAGGTCAAAACGGAATTGTGAGAGTTTCATGTATCAGTTCAAAGTTTAATGCTACTTTCAAACCGCTTCCGCCTTACGGGGCGGTTGAAACGCACGTTTATGAAATTTTCAAAGGCTGCAAAAGTAATTTAAAAACGCACATCTTCAAGAATATTTATTAAACACACAGATTACAGGCAGAATCAAAAATTGATATCACTGTAAAAACTTTATCTTCGGCGCTGAAATAAGTGCTTATAATGCTGAGAAAATTAGCCGCCCTTTGCCTGTTGTTATTTTTGTTTAATTGTCTCTCCGCTCAAAATTCCAAAACGCCAAAATACCCATCTCTTTTTTGGGAAATAACCGGAAACGGATTGAAGAAACCTTCTTATTTATTTGGTACCATGCATGTAAGTAATAAGATGGCTTTTCATTTAAGCGATTCTTTTTATAATGCCATCCAGCATACAGATATGGTAGCGCTTGAATTAAATCCTGAAAACTGGCAAAAAGATATGGTGAAAATGAATGCCGCACAGGAAGAACTCGAAAATTTTTATAAGGATAATACCACGCAATACATTACTGAATCTTCTTTTAAAACAGATGATTATTATGATAAACTGAAAGCGGCTCTTACTGCAGATCCGCAACAAATAAACAGCCTGCTTTACCGCACATTTTCTGTGCAGCAGGATTATGAAGAAAATACTTATCTCGATCTGTATATTTATCAAACGGGAAGAAAATTTGGCAAGCTTGCAGGCGGTGTTGAAGATTATTATCAAACACAAAAAATTTTATTTGAAGCCTACGCTGCCATGGCAAAAGAAAGAATAAAAAACCCGGCTAAAACGAATTCTTCATCAAATGCTGATGTAGATAAAAAGATACAGGAAGCTTACCGCCGTGGTGATCTTGACATGCTTGATTCGCTTGAGTCCAGCTCTTTTAACTCACCTGCTTATATTGAAAAGTTTTTATATCAGCGAAATAAAATTCAGGCTAACTCCATTGATACATTAATGAAGCAACAGAGTGTTTTTGTTGGCGTGGGCGCTGCTCATTTACCGGGCGAAAAAGGCGTGATAGAATTGCTCCGTAAAAAAGGCTATATACTACGTCCAATTTTTATGGAAGGCAGAGATGCCACTGCAAAAGAATCAGTGGAAAAATTAAAGGTGCCGGTAAGCTTTCATACCGTAAGCACAGATGACGGCTTTATAAATGTACAGATGCCGGGTCCGCTTTATAAAATGCCTGTTTCAGGCTTTAATAATACGAATGATAACTGGCAATATGCTGATATGGATAACGGAGCCTACTATATGCTTACAAGAGTAAAAACACATGCAGGTTTGCTTAACCAAAACGCTAATGATGTTTTGAAAAAAACAGACAGCCTTTTGTATGAAAATATTCCCGGAAAGATCATCAGCAAAAAATCAATTGAAAAAAACGGGTATAAAGGATTTGATATTACAAACAGAACAAGACGCGGAGATTTGCAGCGCTATAATATTTTTATTACACCTTTTGAAATTCTTATTTTTAAAATGAGCGGCAATGATGATTATGTAAACGGAACAGAGGCGGAAACTTTTTTTAATTCAATTAATTTTAAACAGCAAACATTATCACCTCTGAATTTTACATCTGCTTCTGCAGGCTTTCATGTTCACTTTCCGCAATACCCACAAATAAATAAGGATACGTATAGTACAGATGGAATTGATACCTGGCAATTTGAAGCCAACGACAGCCTAAGCGGAAATGCGTATTCTGTTTATAAAAAAACGGTTACCAATTTAAGCTTTATGGAAGAGGATAGTTTTGATCTTAGTTTGATTGAGCAAAGCTTAAAATCGTCTGATCTTTTTGATAAAGAAATTTCAAGAAATTTTACAAAGGTTAATGGATATAATGCATTGAAAATGCAGTTTGTTTTTAAGAATGGAAGTTTTATATACGCAGAAGCCATATTAAAAGGGCCGCAATATTTTTTACTAACACAAACAAGCCATAAAAAAAACAATACCGATACAGGCTTTTTTAATTCCTTTAAGTTCAATGATCTTCAATATAATTCTTCAACTGGTTATACAGATACCATTCTTGATTTTGAAGTAAACACACCGGTAAAGCCAATACTTGATTCTGCACTTACAAATATCATGTACCAGGTTTTGCATGATGAAACTTTTGTTGCGCAACTGCAGGGTGAAAATTATTGGCCAAAGAATCAGTATGCAATGTTTAAAAGCGATTCAACCGGCGAATCAGTATTGGTAAGTATGTATGAATATCCTAAATATTATTATGCAAAAGACTCTGCTTCCTTCTGGAAAAAACAACTGAATACTGATAACAACGATATGTATGTGTATGCTAAAAATTCTTATAAACCATGTGATTCATGCGAAGGTTATAAAGTTTATTTAAGGGATACAAACACAGTACGCCAGATCATTAATTATAAAATATTAAAGTATAACAGGCTCTACAATATTTATACAATAACTGATACCGCTAATAATCAAAGCAGTTTTATTAAAGATTTTTTTCAAACATTTACACCGCTTAATAAGCCGGCGTCATCAGTATATACAAATAAGATCAGCAGTTTTTTTTCAGATATATACAGTAAAGATTCGCTTACCAAAGTGCGTGCAAGAAATGCAATATCCAATGTGTATTATGGTGCTGAAAACATAGATACAATTGTAGATTTTATTAACAAACTGCATTATGGAGAACAGGATTATTTTGAGATGAAGCAAAAATTTATTTCAGAATTAGGATATATTGATGACAGTTGCTGTACTGATAAAGTTGTGCAATCGCTTGACAATATTTATAAACAAACTGCAGATACTGCATATTTTCAGAATGAGATTTTTTGGGCGCTCCAAAGTTTACAAACAGAAAATTCTTATGCAGCACTTAAAAATCTATTGCTGCAAGATCCGCCTTTGTTTA